>CAMVGI010000158.1 GCA_947166955.1 uncultured Clostridia bacterium
AAGACCTGCAGGCCGTAGGGGAACGTGGGGCTGCCGTAGGCCGCGAGTTCGCCGCCGCCCGCGGGAGCGGCCGCCTCGCCTTCGGGCGCGGCTTCGCCTTCCGCCGCGGGAGCCTCTTCGCCGCCCTCGCCGGAAATTTTATTTGCAAAGGTATTAATTTTATTAAGGAATGTGTCGATATCATTGGAAAGCGGCTGATCGTTTTCGATCTTCTCGATCTCCGAGCGGAAGAAGTCGATGGACTCGAAGATCAGGTCGAACAGGTCAGAGCGCATGTCCTCGGGGATCGCGTCCATCGTCTTCTCGCGGATCACGAAGAACATGTCCTCGATCCGGTGCGCGATGGTCATCAACGAATTGAATTCCATCATCGCGGACGAGCCCTTGATCGTGTGCATGATGCGGAAAATTTCGTTCACCGCGTCCTGTGAGAAGGTCTTGGCCTGCTCGCTGGAAAGGATCAGATCGTCCAGCTGTTCGAGCATGGAGTGCATCTCGAACAGATAGGCCTCCATCATGTCGTTGCCCATACCCATAAAACTTTCACCCCTATTTTTTGTTGTGGATGGCCGAAAAGCGGCCTGTTCGCGGTCTCTTAAAAATAATATCGGCAGACAGTCCCAAAAGTTAATATATATTTTACGGGTTTTTTCCGATTTTTGCAAGTCTTTTTCGAAAGGAAGGAAATTTTCATGCCGGATCTGCTCGGCGCCACCAATCCGGTGCCATCTTACGACGCCCCATCCGTCAAGATCACGCCGCCCACTCCGGGGGGCGACACCAACATACAAAACGTCGTCGACCTCGACCACGTCACCCGCCCGGACGGCAAAGAAGGCCAGCAGGGCTCGGGCGACGCCGCCAACTCGTTCGGCACACGGTTCGACTCCAACTTCATGACCTTTGTGCAGCGGCTGCGCGGCGCACAGGAGCTTCCGGACGTCTTCATGACCGTCCTTCAGGGCCAGCAGGTGCAGGTCAGCTCCGGCATCCGCAGCGGCTTTGCCGCGGAAATGTCGCAATTTCTTGAGTTTTTGCACATGGATGAGGGTCAATTGCTCAGTTTTCTGCAAAATCAGGTACAAAGCGGCTCGCGTTTCACGGGCGCGCTGTTCCAAATGCTCCGCAACGCCTATGCCGGCACGGACTCGGAACTGACGAAGAGCGATATCCTTCAGTTTGTCCGCCGGTTCGGGGACTATACCTCCACCGAGCACATCGAGGACAACCTCGTGCGCATGACCGACGAGATGAGCGAGGCGCTGCCCGGCAAGTGGTCGGAGGAGCTGACGAACATTCTGGCGCAGCTCGAAAACGGCGTGGACGCCGGCGACCGTGAGGGGAACCTCCAGCTGCTGCGCGAGAAGGTGTTCCCCCTCGTTTCGAAATACGTCTCCCTCACCCACGACCACGGGCTTGCCCGCAACCTGCTCTCGGCGATGACGCTGGACGTGGCGCGCTACGAAAACGGCTCCGAGAGCGGCCTTTTGGAGGCGTTCCGCCATCTCGCGCAGAGCGAGGTGCTGCCCAAGGAGATCGCGGAGCTTCCGGACAGCGAGCTGCTGCGCATGCTCAAGGAGACGGAATTCCACAAGGCGGCGGACGGCAACGCCTTTGCCGACCGCATGGCGCGCGTCACGCACAAGGCGCTGCAGGGCGAGGACGGCGTAAACACGCAGGAGGCGTTCCACAACATCATGAACGCCGTTCTCATCAACGAGAGCGTCTACATGCCCCTGCAGCATATCATGCTGCCGCTGAATTGGAACGGAAAGCTGATGTTTTCCGAAATGTGGATCGATCCGGACGCCGAGCAGGGCAGCCGCGGCAAGGGCGACAAGGAAAGCAAAGGGCCCGTCCAGCGTATCCTTATAAAAATGGACATCCAATCCGTCGGCGCGTTCGACGTGCTGATCCAAAACCGGGACGAGGGCGTTTCGATGCTCGTCACCTGCCCGAAGTCGGTGGCGGAGGACGCGCCGAAGGTCACGAAGTCGCTTCGCGACATCCTCGCGCGCAACGGTCTCAAGGTCGAACAGGTGCAGGTCGCCGAGCAGCACCGGCCGCTGACCGTGTCCCAGGTGTTCCCGAAACTTGCCGAAAGGATGAGTGGCGTCAATGTCAAGGTCTGAATTCCCGCGCAAAAAGCGCGCCGTCGCGCTGCATTACGGCGCGGACGACACCGCGCCCGTGGTCGTCGCCTCCGGCATGGGCTACCTCGCCGAGAAGATCGTCGACGTGGCGCAGGCCAACGGCGTGCCCGTTTATGAGGACGATTCCCTCGCGACGATCCTCACCCAGCTCAATCTCGGGCAGGAGATCCCCGCGGAGCTGTATCAGGCGATCGTCGACATCTACGTTTATTTTCTCAACTTCGACGCCTCCGCCCGCGCAGGCGGGGAGTCGATCGCGGCGGATGTGCCCGCGGAGCCGGCGCAGACGTAACGAAAAAGGAGGGCGAAAAACATGGCGCTTTTGTTTGGAAAACGGCAGGAAAAGCAGGAACAGCCCAGCGAAGTCGGCATTTATCAGATGATGGACAGCAATTCCCGTCTGGTCGCGCGCGGCACGCACCACGAATTTGAAAGCCCGTATCTGTTCTTCACGCTCTTTGAGGGCGACGTCAAGACGCTTGAAAACATCGGCGTCATTCAGGTCGTTCCGCAGGACAAGAGCAAACCGCCGCAGATGACGCGCTACGCGGGCTTCCGCAACGGCATCGTGGCGCTTGAGCCGATGCGCGAGCTGGGCGCGGCGATGCGAAAGAACTTCCGCGTGCCCGTGACGTTTGAAAGCTTCGTCTACCCCCAAGCCGCCCCCCGCGCGACGCTGCGCTCGGTGGACTTAAGCTGCGGCGGCATCGCGTTCCACTCGCCGCACGTGTTCGCAGCGGGCGAAACTTTCGAGGTCGTCATCCCCCTCGTCTCCGAGGAGCCGCTGCTGCTGCACGCGCAGGCGCTGCGCGCGCGCAACGACCCCGGACAGGGCAATTTCTACGCCTGCAAGTTCGTCGACCTGATCGACGACGAGGAAACGCTTCTGCGCGAAGCCGTCTTCGCCATCCAAATCAAGACTTATAAGGCACAAAACCGTTAAAAGCGAGGATTCCGAACATGAATGAGATCAACGTGACCAACAGAAAACTACCGGAAGGCATCCTGCACAGGCTGGGGGCGCTTGCCCTCGCGCTGTGCATGATGCTTTCCCTGCTTCCGGCGATCGCGCCGGAGGCGGACGCCGCGTTCAGCGACGCCGCGATGGACAAGCTGCTCAATTGGGGCGTCGTCGGCGGTTATCCGGACGGCGGCCTCCACCCCGAGCGCTCGCTCACGCGCGCGGAGTTCGTCGCCATGGTCAACCGTGCCTACGGCTACAAGGAGCTCGGCAACACGCCGTTTATCGACGTGCCCGCGGAGGCATGGTTCAACGACGACATCAACATCGCCTACAACGCCAAGTATTTCAACGGCGTTTCCCCGCGCATGGCCGCGCCCGACAAGGAGCTTACGCGCGAGCAGTCGATGGTGCTGCTTGCGCGCAACATGCGTATGGAACCGATGGAGGGCGAGGTCACGGAGTTCAAGGACGGCCGTAATTTCTCCGATTGGAGCCGCGGCTACGCCCGCGCCGCCAAGGAGGCGGGCGTCATCGGCGGTTACTCCGACGGCTCGTTCAAGCCGCAGAACAGCATCACCCGCGGCGAGATGGCGGTCATGCTCCAGCGCGCGCTGGGCACGCTCGTCAACAAGCCCGGCACCCACACGCTCTCCGACGTGTACGGCAACGTCACGGTCAGCTCCCCGAACACGGTGCTCAAGGATTCGACCATCGCGGGCGACCTCTACATCACCGGCGGATTGAGCCTCGGCGACGTGACGCTTGAAAACGTGCGCGTGCTTGGCGACATCATCGTCGCCGGCGGCGGCGAGAGCCAGAGCGGCGAAAGCGTGATCCTGCGCAACGTGCAGGCGGACTCCATCATCGTGGACAGCATCGCCCGCCAATACGTCTCGCTCGCCGCAGAGGGCGACACCGTCATCGGCGAGGCGCTGCTGCGCTCCAACGCGTATTTGCAGGACCGCACCCGTCCGGAGGAGGGCTTTTTGAACATCACGCTCGACTCCCCTGACCCCGGCGCGGCGTTCACGCTCTCGGGCAATCTGGAAACGGTCGTCAACAAGACGCCCGCCTCCGCGCTGAAGATCGCCATGGGCACGGTGGGCGAGCTGACGGTCGACGAGGAGGGCGCCGGCTCCACGCTGGAGCTGGACATCAACAGCACCGCCACGAAACTCAACCTCGACACCGGCGTCGAGGTCACGGGCGTGGGCGACATCGACAAGATCTTCGTCAACGCCCCCGGCTCCAAGGTCGAGATGCTGCCCGACACCATCTCCATCCGCCCGGGCCTGACCGCCAACATCGCCGGAGCGGACATGAACGCGCAGCAGGCGCAGGAGTCGTCCTCCGACCCGCGGCTGCTCGCG
>CAMVGI010000159.1 GCA_947166955.1 uncultured Clostridia bacterium
ATACTACCTCCTGAAATATGCGGCGTACGCCGCGGCTTAGGCGCCCGCGCGGCAGGCGCCGGAAACCTGATACATCCGCTCGTCGGAAAGCGTAACGTCCACGTCGAAATACGGCGCGAACAGTGCCGCGAGCGCGTCCGCCTCCGGCAGCTCCACCGATACGCGGCTCGCCGCGCCGGCGTGATGGCGCGCGATTGCCGCGCGGCTCATGCCGTGCGCCACGCTCAGCCGTCCGCGGGGCTTTACGAGCAGGGCGAGGCGTTCGATGAGGCGCGCGGGATCGGGGAAGTGCGGAAAGGCGTTGTAGACCATCACGACGTCGAAGCGCCGCGTAAACGGATACGTTTCCACGTCTCCGCAGAGCACCTGCGCCTGCGGGAACTTTTCGCGTGCGCGCCGCGCCATCTCGGGCGCGATGTCGATGCCCGTGACCGAGGCGGCGCCGCGGGCAAAATAGTCCGGAAACAGAACGCCCGTGCCGCAGGCGACGTCGAGCACGTCCACGCCCGCGTGAACGCCGGCGTTGTCGAGAAGCACGCCGATCACGTCGTCGCTGCGGATCGTCTCCGCGTCCCATGACGGCGCGCAGCGGTTGAAAAATTCGATCACGGCGGCCTTTTCCACGGCAAAACGCCCCCCCTCGTTCCAAACATGCCTCTGCATTGTAGCGTATTGCGCGGCTCCGCGCAAGCCCCCCGGGGGGATATGGACGCAAAAACGCGGGAGGCGGAACGAAACGGCGCGGCGGGCGCATCCTCTTGATTTTGCGGCGCGGTGTTGGTACAATAAGGAAAAGCAAAACGTATGAGGAGCGGCCCATGCACATCACCGAACAGTGGATCTTGTCTCACGCGCCGGGTCCGGCGCTCGCGGAAAGCGGCCGCGAGCTGTCCGGAGCGGGCGGCTTTGCCGCGCTCCGGCGCACGGCGGACGGCAGGACCTATTGGGCGGAGTGCGCGGGCAGCGCGCGCAACCCCTATTACGTTTCGGCGGACTTCTCGCTCTCGGAGGACGAGCCGGTGTTCAGCTGCTCGTGTCCGAGCCGCCAGACGCCCTGCAAGCACGCGCTCGGCCTTTTGTACGAGCTGCTTGCGGGACGGGAATTCGCCGTGGACGAGGAGCCTGCCTATGTGGAGCGGGCGCGCGCGAAGCGCCTCGCGGAAAAAGAGCGCGCCGACGCGCGGCTGGAGCGTGCGCGGCGGCAGAACGCCGCGGGGCGGGAACGCGGCCTCGCGCGGCAGCTTGAAGGGCTGGACAAGGCGGAAAAGTTTTCCAACGAGCTGGTGCGCGGCGGCCTGCGGACCGTCTCAGAACTTCCGGCGCAGTCGTTCGAGCGCCTTGCCGTTGAGATGGGGAACTGCGACCTGCCCGGCGCGCGCGACGCGTTTGAGCGCATGGCGCAGCTCGACCGCCGCATGCGTCAGGGCGAGGCGGAGGAGCGCGCGTGCGCGCCGGAGCTGCTGCGTACGCTCGCGGCGCTGCGGATCATGATTTTGCGCGCGCGCGTCTTTTTGAGCCGCCAGCTTGCCTCGGAGGGCTACGCGCTGGAGGAACCGGTCCTCTACGAGATGCTCGGCGGCGTGTGGGACGCGGACGAGCTGCGCTCGATCGGCGCGTGCCGCAGGAACGCGCGGCTCATTCAGCTTTCCTTCGACGTTTCCGGCGCCGCGCCGCGCCGCGCGCGCGCCGGACGCGGGTTCTGGATGGAGCTGACGCGCGGCGACATCGTGCATACGCTCTCGACCCGTCCGGCGCGCATGCCGGAGGGCGAGGGGGCGGACGACACCTGCTTTTCGCTTTTGGAAACGCCGCTGCTCTATGAGGCGCCTGTCGAGCCGTGCCCCTGCGTGTGGTGGGAGGACGCCGCGGCGCGTACGCCGTCGGCGGAGGATCTCGCCGCGCTGCGCGGTTTTGCCGCGACGAGCATACAGACGGTCGTGCGCGCCTCGGCGGAAAAGCTCAGCGAGCCGCTTCTGCCCGGTTACGCGCCTGTGCTGATGCGCGTCGGCGCGGTCGGCTGCGTCGGGAAGACGCTGGTGCTGGAGGATACCGAGGGCGGGCGCATTGCCCTGCGCGACCGGCTTTCGGACGGCGCGGAGCTTGCCTCCGTGTGCCGCCTGACCGCGCTGCCGCAGCCGCCGGAGAAGGGCGACGCGCTTTTCGGCCTGCTTTTCTACGACGAGAGCGACCGGCGCTACTGCATCCATCCCTACAGCGTCGTGCGCGCGGACGGCGTCGTCCGCCTGCAATTCTGAAGGGGGGCGGGAAGATGGATCTGCAACCCTTGTATACGCTCAAAAAAGGCGTGGAGGACGCGGCTTACGCGGGCACGGACACGCTGATGAAAAACTACGCGCTGCAAAGCGCGATCGCCTCGTTCGCACCGCTTTCCGCCACGGTTGCCGCATTCGGACGCATCGGCGCCGAGTCGGTCGTGCTGCTCGCGGCGGAGCCGGAGGAGCGCGGCGCGCGCCTTTTGGATGTGGCGTATATGGTGACGACGGTGACGCGCCGTTTGGGATTTACGGACGTAAACGGCGAACTGAAACCGCTTGCGGGCGGAAAAGGGAACAGCGCCGCGGCGGCGTACAGCCGCCTGCGCCCGCTGATCGACGCGCTGACCGGTTCGGGCGCGGGGCGCATTACCGTCATTGAGGAGACGCTTGCGGCGCATCCGGAGTATTTCGGAGACATGCGCGTGCTGCCCTATCTCATCGAGGCGCTCGCGCTCGCCCACGGCGAGGCGGAGGAGCTGCTTTCCTCCATCCTCTCGTCGCAGGGCAAGAGCGCCCTGCCGTTTTTGGAGGCGGGCTTTGAGCCGGACGGAGGCCGCGAAACGGAACGCCGCGTCTATTGGGCGGCGCGCCTCGGCGGCGCGGAGGCCAACGAATGGCTGCTGTCCATCCTGCCCGAATGCACGAGAGAGGCGCGCGAGACGGCGATCGCCGCGCTCGGCGTCTCGCAGGAAAACGCGGCGCTGCTGCGCGAACTGTACCGCGCGGAGAGCGGAAAATGCCGTGACGCGGCGCTCCGCGCGCTTGCGCGGATGGCGGACGACGAGAGCCGCGCGCTGTGGACGGAGGAACTGGAAAAGCGCCCCGACTGCCCGCCGTGCCTGGAGGGCGTGGACTCCCCGCTTGCCGCCGACATGGCGGCGAAGGCGCTTCGCAGCGCGTTCGAGGAGGGCCTTGCGCGCGGCAAACAGGATTTCACGCGCTCGGAACTGCTGACGCTCGCGCACGGCGCGTACGCCACCATCGGAAAGTATTCGGAATCCCTGCGCGAAACGTGGCTGTGGTGCGCGGAGAACATGGAGGCGTTCGACGCCATCCGCCCTGCGAACAACGTGACGCAGTGGGACCTCTCCGCCGCGGAGCTGCTGGAAAAGTGCCTGATGGAAACGGTGCTGTGGAACCCGGGCGAGAACGTGCGCGCGCTCGCGCAGGAACTGGGGGAGCGGTATCCGCGCTGGTTCCTCGGCGCGGCGGTGCTCTCCGATTTGATCGCGCGTCCGGCGGAGGCGTTTGACCGCTACGGGAAATACCTCGTCAAAAACGGACTGCTCCGCCGCGAGAGCGCCGCGGAGCGCGCAAACCGCATCCAGATCATGTGCGCGCTCGCCGCCGTCCGCTGCACGAAGGAGGAGGGGCGGCATATTCCGTTTTCCTGCAAGGATGCGATCACCGGCGCGAGCGCGCCGAAGCTTTACCGCGTGCGCGAGCTTGATCCGCGCTGGGCGGAGACGCTCGCCGACCCGAAGGTCAACGACGACGGCGCGGTGTTCGATCTGGAGAACGCGTGGACGGTGGATAAGCTGATGTTCCGGCCGGAATGGCTTTCGGAAAAGTGTGAGGACGCATAAAGATGAAGCATTGCGGAACAAAGACGATCGAGACCGAACGGCTGCTGCTGCGCGCGTTCCGAGCGTCGGACGCGGCGGCGGCGTATAAGAATTGGACCTCCGACGACGAGGTCACGAAATTTCTGCGCTGGCCGACGCATACCGACCCGTCCGTTACGGAGCGGGTGGTGAGCGATTGGGCCGAGCAGAGCCGAGACGCGGAATTTTACCAATGGGCGATCGTTTTAAAAGAACTCGGCGAGCCGATCGGCACGATCAGCGTCGTGGAGCGGAACGAATCGCTCGGCATCGTCCATATCGGCTACTGCGTCGGACGCCGGTGGTGGCGTCGCGGCATCACGAGCGAGGCGTTTCGCGCGATCATCCCGTTTTTGTTCGACGAGGTCGGCGCGAACCGCATCGAGTCGCAGCACGACCCGAACAACCCGCACTCCGGCGACGTGATGAAAAAGTGCGGCCTCACCTACGAGGGAACGCTGCGTCAGGCGGACTTCAGCAATCAGGGCGTCGTGGACGCCGCCGTTTACAGCATCCTCCGCTCGGAATGGGAAGCGCGGAGGTAAAAGGGCGCTTCTTTGCAAAAAACCGCCTGTCCCGTTTTTGAACGGGACGGGCGGTTTG
>CAMVGI010000160.1 GCA_947166955.1 uncultured Clostridia bacterium
ATGACGGAGATATAGATGCTCACGATGCCGCGCACATTTTTCAGCCGGCTCTTGCGCCCGAAATAGACCGCGAGGCCGAGCGGCAGCGAGCCGAGCAGCGTCAGCACGAAAATCGCGAGCGTCGTCAGAAAGCCCGTCGCAAGCTGGGACACCATGGTTTGAAACGTCATAGGGAAGCCCTCTCAAAATCGTTTTACAACACACAAGGGTCGGGCGGCGGTATCCCGTCGCCCGACCGTGCGATCTCGGTTCGTTTCTCCCGCGCCCTTCACTTGAGCAGGCACAGGCTGTCGAGCACCACGCCCTCGTCGACGTAGTTCTCGGCGATCTTGCGCATCGTGCCGTCCTTCGCCATCGCGAGCAGCTGCTCGTTGACGGCGTCGCGCAGTTCGGTGTTGCCCTTGAGGAAGCCGACGGCGTACTGCTCGGTGGAAACGGCCTCGTCGAGGATCTTGTAGGCGCCGGACTTCTGATTGATCTGCGCCATCGCGACGCCGAGGTCGACCGCGAGCGCGTCCACCGTGCCCTGATCAAGCTCCATGAAGCCGAGGTTATAGTCGGCGAGCTGCACGACCTCCTTGAGGCTCTTGGCAAAGCCCGTCTCGTCCGCCTCCAGCGCGTCCACGGCGGACGAACCCGCCTGCGCCATCACGCTCTTGCCGGCAAGGTCCGCCTTGGAGGCAACGGCGGAATCCGCCTTGACGACCAGCACGATGCTGTTGTCCACATAGGGGTCGGACCAGGTGTAGTCGTTCTCGCGTCCGGTATAGGTAAAGCCGTTCCAGATGCAGTTGATGTTGCCGGAGGAAAGCTCCGCGTCCTTGCTGTCCCAATCAATGGCGACCGCCTCGTACTCCCAGCCGAGGCGCTTGCAGACCTCCTGCGCCATGGCGAGGTCGAAGCCGTCGTACTTGCCGTTCGCGTCAATGTAGCCGAACGGAGGGAACTCCGCGTCGAAGCCGACGATGAGCTTCTTTCCGGCGGTCTCCTTCTTGCCGCAGGCGGCAAGCGACAAAACGAGCGCGAGGCTCAGCAGCAGGCAAAATAACTTCTTCATGTTCTTCCATCCTCCCGATAGATGCGTTTGATTTCCTGTGCTGTCATATTATCACATTATCGTAATAAAGCAAGCAAAACTTTTGCTTTTGCTCCGGATTTGACGGATTCCATAAAAAAGAGCCGCGCAGCCGCGGCTCTTTTTGTGATGATTCTCTTATTTTTTCGGCGCTTCGGCGCCGCCCGACTGCTCCTGCTCGATGCTTTCCAGCAGCACGAGCGCGTCGTTGTTCTCAAAGCGCACGAGACCCGGCCCGATCTTCGCGTGGATGACGCCGCCGTCCTTCGGCAGGCGGAAGCGCAGCGTACCGGGCACGACGGCGGCGGCGATGGGACTGTGGAACGCGAGCAGTCCGATCTCGCCGTCGGACAGCGGCAGCGACAGCGAAGCGCAGTCGCCCTCGTAAAAGTCGCGCTCCGTCGAGCAGATATGCAGTCTGAAGGTAGCGTTGGCCATTTTGTTCTCCTGCTTTACAGAGTCTTTGCCTTCTCCAGCGCATCGTCCAGCGTGCCCACGTTGTAGAACGCGTTCTCCGGCACCTCGTCCATCTCGCCGGAGAGGATGGCGGAAAAGCCGCGCAGCGTTTCCTCCAGCTTGACGTAGCGCCCGGGCACGCCGGTGAACTTCTCGCCCACGTGGAACGGCTGGGAGAGGAAACGCTTGACCTTGCGCGCGCGGTAGACCGTCAGGCGGTCCTCGTCGCTCAACTCGTCCATGCCGAGGATGGCGATGATGTCCTGCAGCTCGCGGTATTTCTGCAAGATCTCCTGCACGCCGCGCGCGATGCGGTAATGCTCCGCGCCGATGATATCCGCCTGCAAAATGCGGGACGTGGACTCCAGCGGGTCGACCGCGGGATAGATGCCCTCCTCCACGATCTTGCGGGAGAGAACGGTCGTCGCGTCGAGGTGGGTAAACGTCGTGGCGGTGGCGGGGTCGGTCAAATCGTCCGCGGGGACGTAGACCGCCTGCACGGACGTGATCGAACCGTTTTCGGTGGAGGTGATACGCTCTTGCAGCTCGCCCATCTCGCCCGCGAGCGTCGGCTGGTAGCCGACCGCGGAGGGCATGCGTCCGAGCAGGGTCGAGACCTCGCTGCCCGCCTGCACGAAGCGGAAGATGTTGTCGATAAAGAGCAGCACGTCGCGGTTTTCCTTATCGCGGAAGTACTCCGCCATGGTAAGTCCCGACAGCGGCACGCGCATACGCACGCCCGGGGACTCGTTCATCTGCCCGAACACGAGCGCGGTCTTGTTCAAGACCCCGCTCTCGCGCATTTCGTTCCAGAGGTCGTTGCCCTCGCGGCTGCGCTCGCCGACGCCGGTGAAGATGGAATAGCCGTCGTGCTCCATGGCGACGTTGTGAATAAGCTCCTGAATGAGCACCGTCTTGCCGACGCCCGCGCCGCCGAACAGTCCGATCTTGCCGCCGCGCGCGTAGGGTTCGAGCAGGTCGATGACCTTGATGCCCGTCTCCAAGATCTCCACCGACGGCGCAAGCTCCGAAAACCCGGGGGCGGGACGGTAGATGCTCATGCGCTCCGCGTCCGCGGGAACGGGGTCGCCGCCGTCGATGGGTTCTCCCAGGACGTTGAACATGCGCCCGAGCGTCGCCTTGCCGACGGGAACGGTGATGCTGCGGCCCGGCGCGGTCACCTTCATGCCGCGGTACAGCCCGTCGCTGCCCGCGAGCATGACGCAGCGCACCACGTCGTTTCCGACGTGCTGGCTGACCTCCATGGTGCGTTTCTGCCCGTTTTCCTCGACCTCGATGACCTCGCGGATCTTCGGCAGCTCGCCGTCTTCAAAGCGGACGTCCACCACGGGGCCCGCCACCTGTTGGATGGTTCCTGTCGTCAAGGCTTACGCGCCTCCTTTTTTCTTTCTCGCTTTCTTCTGCGCCTGCGCGCCCGCGGATATCTCCGTGATCTCGCGCGTGATGGCGGCCTGACGGGTGCGGTTGAGCTGGAGCGAAAGGTCGCCGAGCAGCTCCTGCGCGTTCGCGTTCGCGGAATCCATCGCGGTCACGCGCGCGTTCTGCTCGGAGCAATAGCTGTCGAGCAGCGCGCCGTAGAGAAAGCCGCGCACGTAGGTGCGCACGGCCGTATCCACGACCTCCTCCGTCGAGGGGAGGAACTCCGTCTGCGCCGTCGCGGCGCCGCGTCCCTTGTCCGCCGCGCTCACAATGGGCGCCGCGGCGCGCGCAAACGGCAGCAGCCAATGCGTGCGCACCTCGGAGGCAAGGCTGTTTTTCATATCGGTGTAGATGACGGCGATCTCGTTGAGTTCGCCGTCGTCGAGGCGTTTGAGCAGATCGTCGGCCAGCTCCCGCGCACTCTCGCGCGTCGGAGCGCGCATGGCGCCGAGGTAGGCCATCGCTTCGCTGCGGCGCTGCGCGAAGTAGCGGCGGCCGTAGTCGCCGAGGACGAACAGCTTCGCGTCCGGCTTTGCCGCGAGCAGCTCCTCCGCCGCGTGCAGAACGTTCGCGTTGTACGCGCCGGCAAGGCCCTTGTCCGCGGTCACGACCAGCGCGCCGCACACGCCGCCCTCCGCGATCGCGCCGGAGAGCGTGCGGAACCGGCGGCTCTCATACGTTTCGTCCACGCGCAGGAAGCTTTCGATCTCGGTGCCGAGCAGTTCGAAATACGGCTTTGCCGCGGCCAGCTCCACCTTGGCGCGGCGCAGCTTGGTCGAGGAGATGAGGTACATCGCGCCCGTGATCTTGCGCGTCTCCTTGACGGCGTTGATGCGGTCCTTGAGCTCCTTACTGCTCGACATCGTCCGTCTTCTCCTCTCCGCTGTCCGCGGCGGCGCCGCTCACCGGAGCGTCGTTCCCGTCCGCGCCGTCCCCGGCGGCGCTCTCCCCGTCGGCGCCGTGCGCGCTCTTCCACTGCGCGGCGAATTCCTTCGCGGCGTCGAGCAGCAGATTGCGGTCGTGGTCGGTCAGCTTGCCGTTGCGGTCGATGTGGCGGCAGACGTCGTTGCAGCGGTTCTCCACGTCGGCGAGCATTTTGGCGCGGTACTCCGCCAGCTCGTCGAGCGGGACGCCGTCCATCGTATGATTCAGCGCGGCGATCAGCAATATCACCATGCTGTGCTGCAAATAGGGCTTATATTGGTCCTGACGCAGCAGGCGCATGAGCGTCTGGCCGTAGGCGAGCTGCTTTTTCGTCGCCTCGTCGAGGTCGCTTGAGAACTGCGTGAACGCCTCCATCTCGCGGAACTGCGCAAGGTCGATGCGAAGCGAGCCGGCGCTCTGCTTCATCGCCTTGGTCTGCGCGTCGCCGCCGACGCGGGAAACCGAGAGTCCCACGTTCACCGCCGGACGCTGTCCGGAGAAAAAGAGGTTGCTCTCAAGGTAGATCTGCCCGTCGGTGATGGAGATGACGTTGGTGGGGATA
>CAMVGI010000161.1 GCA_947166955.1 uncultured Clostridia bacterium
TGCGCAAGAGCCTGCGCTATTACGGCATCGACCTCATGTTCGTCGCCGGCTGCGTGTTCGGCACCGTGATGACGCGCAGCTTCGGCATCAACGCCGTGCTGTGCTGCTGCGCGATGCTGTTTGTCGCGTTCTGCATGATGTTCGTGCCTGAAAAATAAAAGCATGGCAAGGCCCCTCCTTGCCATGCTTTTTCAAGCCCTATTTCCGCCGCGCCTCGGCCGCGTCGAGGAACGCTCGGAACAGCGCGTCCATGTCGGGGCCTTCCTTCGTCAGGCGTTCCGCGCCGCGCATCCGTTCGGGATGCCACTGGTACGCCGCGATGGGAAGCTCCGTGTGGTGCATCGCCTCCACGATGCGCTCGTCGCCCGCGAACACGGCGTCCGCAACCAGCCCCTCTCCCAGTTCCCTAACCGCCTGATGGTGGTAGCTGTTGACGGTGAACCGCCTGCCGAAAAGGCGCTCCAAATCGCTTCCCTCGCGCGCGACGACCTCGTGCGTAATGCCGCTCGGATGGTCAAAGCCGAGCTGCGACGGAATGTCCTGATACAGCGTACCGCCGAGCGCAACGTTGATGAGCTGCATGCCGCGGCAAATGCCGAGGATGGGCTTCTTCGCCTCGATAAACGCCCTGGCGTAGGCAAGCTCCGCCTCGTCGCGCCAGAGGTCGAGCTTTCCGCACTCCGGCATCGTCTGCTCGCCGTAGCGCGCGGGCTCCACGTCCGCGCCGCCGGTCAGGAGCAGGCCGTCCGCCAGCTCGCACAGCTCGCGCGCGGCGGTCTCGTCGGGATCGGTGATGCCGAGCGTCCGCGCCCCCAGCGCGTTAAGCGACTCCGCGTAGTTGCGGTAGATCGCAAGCCGCGGGATGTTGTGGACGCCGGCGGTATCGGTGCCGTAACTCATGAGAATGATCGGTCTGCGCATAGTTTTCCCGCCCCCTTATTTTGATGAAACCATTCTATCATATCCGCGCGGCCGTTGCAATGCCGCGGACGGTCGAAAGGAAGGTGTCCCCATGGAACTGACGGTTACAAAAGGATTGCTCGCGGAGCTGTTCGCGCGCTTCGCGCCCATCGGCGCGCTGCCGGACGGCGGCGTGACGCGCCTCGCCTACACGCAGACGGAGGACGAGATGCACGAGACCTTCCGCGCTGCGGCGCGCGAACTGGGCTTCCGCGTATGGACGGATTGCGCCGGCAACAGCTATGCCGCGAATTTCCCGGAAAATACCGAGGGCTACACGCTCATCGGCTCGCACCTCGACTCGGTCATCGAGGGCGGCGAGTACGACGGCGTCGCGGGCGTGCTGGCGGGGCTTTTGGTGCTTTGCGAGCTGCACGCGCGCCATTGTAACGCGCCCGTCGCGGTCGCGGCGTTCCGCTGCGAGGAATCGAGCAACTTCCGCCTCTGCACCGTCGGCAGCGGGCTCGTCACCGATACGCTGGACGCGGACGCGCTGCGCGGCGCGGTCGGACGCGACGGCGTTCCGCTTTTGGAGCGGCTTCGCGCCTACGGCTACGACGCGTCCACGACGCGGCTCCGCGGCTGTGCGCGTTATCTGGAACTGCACATCGAACAGGGGCGCGTTTTGGAGGAACGCGGCTGCGCCGTCGGTATCGTGAGCGCCATCGCCGCGCCGCACCGCTATGTGCTGACGCTCCGAGGCATGGCGGAGCACTCGGGCGCGACGCCCATGGGGCTTCGCCGCGACAGCCTTTGCGCCGCCGCCGAGGTCATTCTCGCCGTGGAGCGCGCGGGACAGGCCGAGTCCGTCCATGACTCCGTCGCAACGGCGGGCGCGGTGGAAAACCGCCCCAATGTGATGAACGCCGTCCCCGGCACGACGACGCTCCAGCTCGACCTGCGCGGCGTCGACGAGGAAAGCGTCGCGCGCATGGAGGAAGCCATCCGCCGCGACGTGGACGCGATCTGCGCGCGCCGCCGCATCGACTGCGAATGGAAGACCGCCGACGTCAAGCACCCCGTCTTGCTCGACGCGGCGCTGCAAAAGAAGCTGTGCGCCGCCGCCGAGGCGGAGGGGCTGACGCACATGGTGCTTCCCAGCGGCGCGGGGCACGACGCCATGTCCTTCGCCGCGCTCTGCCCGACGGGCATGGTCTTCATCCCCTGCCGCGACGGCGTGAGCCACAACATCCACGAACACACCGAGCTTTCGCAGATCGAGGACGGCACGCGCGTCCTGCTGCGGCTGCTGACGGAGGAAGCGTAATGAAAGACGCGCCCAAATGGACGCGTCTTTCGTATTATGCGTTCACCTGCCCGCTTTGCCGTGCGCCCTGCGTCGGCACGTCGGCACGTCGGCAGTCATCTTTTAGCGAAACCTGTCATCAAATATCGAAGTGCCGCCCGCGACCTTCTCCAGCAGCTCGTCTGGCAGCTCCACGCCCGACCGGCTCGCGAGCGCCATCAGCTCGTCCATGCTTTGGCAAGCCTTCGCCTTCTCTTTCTGCTCATCGGTCAGACTGTCCCACATCTCCCTGATCGCTTCGTTCAGCTTTGCGGCGATTTTGTTCTCGTCCATGTCTGCGCTCCTTTCCAAATGCGTCGGTATTTTGGCCAGAGCGCGACAAGCCCATTATGTTTTGCAATGCAAAACATACGGAAACGCGCGTTTCCGACCACCCTTCCCCTATTGATACGACAATGTTCGTATTGTGGCAGAAAAACTTGGAAATATTTTGACCGTTCTTTTATTTCACTTCCGGCAGTTCCTTGCTGTAGAACGCCTTGGCGAGCTTCGCGAGGTGCCCCTCGTCGGCGGCGCCCATCGTCTCGTACGCCGAGTGCATCGCAAGCTGCGGCAGCCCGATGTCCACGCTGCGCACCGACATCTGCGTGTTGGAGATGTTGCCGAGCGTCGAGCCGCCCGCGACGTCGGAGTGGTTCACATACTCCTGCACCGGCACGCCGCAGGCGCGGCAGAACTTCTTGAACACCGCCTCGGAAACGCCGTCGGTGGTGTACTTCTGCGCCGCGTGGTGCTTGAGCACGACGCCGCCGTTCATCCTCGGACGGTTCACGGGGTCATACTTCTGCGCGTAGTTCGGATGGAACGCGTGCGCGTTGTCCGCGGAGAGCAGGAAGCTGCGCGCCGCGGCGGTGCAGTAGCCCTCCTCGTCCATGCCGAGGGCGCGGCAGATGCGCTGCGCCGTCATCGCGAGGAACGTGGACTCCGCGCCCTGCATCGAGCGGCTGCCCACCTCCTCATTGTCGAACACGCAATGCATCGCGATATGCCCCTTGGGCGTCGCGTCCAAGAAGCCCGCGAGCGAACCGTAGGCGCAGGCGAGGTCGTCGAGCCGCGGCGCGGAGAGAAACTCCTTCTTCGCGCCCCAAACCGTCGGCGCCATGCGGCAGGTGAGGAACAGGTCCATGCCGAGGATGTGCTCCGCCTTCGCGCCCGCCGCTTCTTCGAGCAGCTTCGTCCAATCCCCCGCGTCCGTCGCGCCGAGGATGGGCAGCAGTTCCGATTGGATCTTGACCGGCTCGCCGGTGGGCTTCGCATCGCGGCTCAGATGAATGGCGAGCGACGGGATCATCAGCAGGTCGCGGTCAAAGTAGACGAGCTTCTGGCGGAGCTTATCGCGCTCCTCCACCAGCACGCGCCCCGCGATGGAAAGCGGGCGGTCGAACCACGACTGGCGGATCATGCCGCCGTAACCCTCGACGTTCAGACGCAGCAGGCCGTCCGACCACAGCGCGGGGTCGGGCTTCAGCTTAAAACTCGGCGAATCGCTGTGCGAGGCGATGATGTGGAAGCACGTAGGCTTGTCCTTGGGGATCTGAAAGGAAATGACGGACGCGCCGCCGCGGATCACATAGTAGCCCTTTCCGGGCTTGAGGTTCCAGCGCTCCTTCTCCGAAAGCTGCGTGAAGCCCGCCGCGTCGAGCCTTTTTTGTATCGCCGCGACCGCATGGAAACAGCCGGGGCTTTCGAGCAGAAATTCCTGCAGCCCCGTCAAAACGTCTTTTGCCATAGTATCCTCCTTATATTTTACAACGCGTCCTTGATGGCGCGCAGCAGCTCGTCGTACTCCTCAAAAGCGGGAAGCTGCGGATAATCCGCTTTCAGCTTCTCCGTCGTGCGGAACAAAAAGCCCGCCTTGGACGCCAAAATCATGCCGAGGTCGTTGAAGCTGTCGCCCGCGGCGATGGTCTCAAAGCCGATGCTCTGAAGGCCCTTCACCGTCGTGAGCTTTGACTTCTCGCAGCGCATTTTGACGCCCGTGAGCATACCCTTTTCGTCCACCTCCAGCGCGTTGCAGAAGATGGTCGGCCAGCCGAGCTTTTTAAGCAGCGGCTTGGCAAACTCCTCGAACGTATCGGAGAGGATGAGCACCTGCGTCGTTTCGCGCAGCTCGTCCAAAAACTCCTTCGCGCCGGGCAGCGGGTCGATCTTCGCGATCACGTCCTGTATCTCATGAAGTCCGA
>CAMVGI010000162.1 GCA_947166955.1 uncultured Clostridia bacterium
AGCGGCAACCGCGAAACATGGCTGCGTTCCGCCCATGCGGAACCCTGGCCGTCAAATGACGCAACAGGTTTTTTAACTGCTCATGTATAAGAATTGCTGCAACGGACACAATACCGTTGCAGCAATTCTTTTTCAGAAAGGAAGTCAAACATGAGCAGCAACACAAGCCGCAAAGCGCGGCGCATCTTTGACGGGACGGGCGTCTACATAGCCCTGTTCCTCGTTGTGACGGCGCTTGCCGTCGCGGGCTATTGGACGCTCATTCCCCACTCTCCGGCGGAAACGCCGGCCGTCGAAGAAACCGTTCCCGCTCCCCTGCCGCCGGCGCCGTCCTACGCCGCCGTGCAAAAGGAGGAGAAGAAGCCGGAGCCTCCCGCCGAACCGGAGCTGACGCCGGAGGAACAGGCCGCCCCCGCGCAGAGCGCGGTCACGGTGGAGCTTCCGCCGACCGAGCCGGTCGACCTCACCCCCGCGCCGCCGTCGCTCGTCGTCGCGCCGCTCGTGGGCGAGACGGTCGCGGCGTTTTCGATGGAGCAGCTCGCCTACAGCGAGACGCTCGGCGATTGGCGCACGCATAACGGCGTGGACATCGCCGCGCCGCTCGGCACGAAGGTCTGCGCCGCGAGCGCGGGCACGGTATCGGACGTGCGCGACGACGACCTCATGGGCACCACCGTGGTCATCGCGCACGACGACGGCTGCGACACCGTCTACGCCAACCTGCAGGCGACGCCCACGGTCAACGTCGGCGAGCACGTCACCGCGGGACAGGTCATCGGCTCGGTCGGCAAGACCGCGCTGAGCGAATCCGCGCTCCCCACGCATCTGCATTTCGCGGTCACGCGCGACGGCGAATTCATCGACCCCGCGGAGTATGTGAAGTGAAATTTGTTTTAAAGCGTTAAAGTTTTTGCAGGAACGCCGTTTGATTTTTGCAGTTTTGACGATTGACGGCGCGCACGGCGCGGTGCTATACTGCGCACATAAACCGATGAGGAAGAGTGAGTAGACGCAGTCTCTTTTCCCAAAGCGAGCCGCGGGCGGTGGAAGCGCGGCGGAAAACGCGGCGTTGAATGGGCTTCCGAGGGCAAGCGGAAAGGCGGGTCTCCCCTCCGAGTATGTGCGCCGGGGCAAGGCTCCCCGTCAACAACGGCCGGCGTATGGCTGTACGCGCTCCGGACGCACGGCAGCCGCACGCGGAAAGTGGGCGCGCAAGCGTCAAGCCGGGTGGCACCGCAGGATTTACGATCCTGTCCCAGCAAAGAAATTTGCAGGGACAGGATTTTTCTATTCTTCCTGTCCCAAAAGAAAGGAAGAATCACACCATGGCGAACCAAAACATCCCCTACAAGATCTATCTCGACGAATCGGAGCTTCCGAAGAATTGGTACAACGTCCGCGCGGACATGAAGACGAAGCCCGCGCCGCTGCTGAACCCCGGCACGCACGAGCCGATGAAGGCCGAGGAGCTTGCGGGCGTGTTCTGCGACGAGCTGATCGCGCAGGAGCTGGACAACAACACGCGCGAATACCCCATCCCGCAGGAGATCCGCGACTTCTACAAGATGTACCGCCCCTCGCCGCTCGTGCGCGCATACTGCCTTGAGGAAAAGCTCGGCACGCCCGCGCACATCTACTACAAGTTCGAGGGCAACAACACCTCCGGCAGCCACAAGCTGAATTCCGCCATCGCGCAGGCGTACTACGCGAAGAAGCAGGGCCTCAAGGGCGTGACCACCGAAACGGGCGCGGGACAGTGGGGCACGGCGCTCTCGATGGCGTGCGCCTATCTGGGGCTTGACTGCAAGGTGTACATGGTCAAGGTCAGCTACGAGCAGAAGCCCTTCCGCCGCGAGGTGATGCGCACCTACGGCGCGTCCGTCACCCCGTCGCCGTCGGACACCACGCAGGTGGGGCGCAAGATATTGGCGGAGCACCCCGGCACGACCGGCTCGCTCGGCTGCGCGATCAGCGAAGCGGTGGAGGTCGCGGTCTCGAACCCCGGCTACCGCTACGTGCTCGGGAGCGTCCTCAACCAGGTCCTGCTGCACCAGAGCGTCATCGGGCTTGAGACCAAGGCGGCGCTCGACAAGTACGGCGTCAGGCCCGACGTCATCATCGGCTGCGCGGGCGGCGGCAGCAACCTCGGCGGTCTGATCGCCCCGTTCATGGGCGAAAAGCTGCGCGGCGAGGCGGATTACCGCATCATCGCCGTCGAGCCGGCGTCCTGCCCGAGCTTCACGCGCGGCGTCTACGCCTACGATTTCTGCGACACGGGCATGGTCTGTCCGCTCGCGAAGATGTACACGCTCGGCAGTGGCTTCATCCCCGCGCCGAACCACGCCGGCGGCCTGCGCTATCACGGCATGAGCCCCGTTTTGTCCCAGCTCTATCACGACGGGTACATGGAAGCGGTCAGCGTGCCGCAGACGAAGGTGTTCGAGGCGGCGGAGCTGTTCGCGCGCACCGAGGGCATCCTCCCCGCGCCGGAGAGCAGCCACGCCATCCGCGTCGCGATGGACGAGGCGATAAAGTGCAGGGAAACCGGCGAGGCAAAGACCATCGTCTTCGGCCTCACGGGCACGGGCTACTTCGACATGGTCGCCTATGAGAAGTTCCACGACGGGCAGATGGACGACTACATCCCCACCGACGAGGAGCTGGCGCGGTACCGCGCGACGCTACCGCAGGTATAAGGGGCCGGCGTCCCTCGTTTCGGGCAAACGAAAACCGCGGTTTCTCTTTTGCAAGGGAAACCGCGGTTTTTAAAATACCTGTCAGTATTTGTCCACAAACAGCGCGTCGACCAGCGCCGCGACCGTCCACAGCGCGACGAACGCGAGCAGCTTGAGCGGCGTGAAGAGCGCGTACGCCCGAACGAAGCACAGGTAGAACGAGAGCATCGTCCCCGTGACGGACGCGACGGACGAGATCACGTTGCCCACGCGCACCGCGCGGCACAGGCGTTTCGCGCCGACGGCAAGCTCCGCGTAGGGCGTCAGTCCCTCGCGGTAGATGAGCGCGCAGGGCTGCGCGCCGCCCTTTTCCGAAAGCGCGAGACGCGTGGAAAGCTGCGGGTAGACCGCGCGCGCGTCGGTGCCGAACTTGCGCTTCAAAAGCGCCGGCGTGATGTTGCCGTCGCGCACGGCGAGCACGGGCGTGATGTGGGCGCGGGAGAGCGCGTGCATCGCCCAATCCACGTTCTCCGCGGGCATGTACTTGACCGCGAACACCGCGATCAGCACGCCGTCCACCGCGAGAAACATGCCCGTTTTGAGCTTGAGCCCCTGCGGGAGCGTCACGCCCATCTTGCGGCAGAACGACGACGTGCCGAAGTACACCGTTTCGCCGCGGATCGTGCCGCCGACGCCGCCCTCCTCGTAAAAGTTGAGGTCGGAGAGCGTTTCGAGCTTCCCGCCCTCGGCGTCGAGGAGGTTGTCGAACAGGCGCGAAAGGCCGGTTTCCGAGGCGTGCGCCATCGTCGCGGCGTAGGAAAAGACCTTGCCGCTCTCCTCGCCGAAGATCTTCAGCCCGTTGAGCGTGACCGTTCCCGGCGGGAAAAGGTCGGTGTCGGTGAGGATCACGCAGTTGCTCTTTCGCATCGTGTCCGCGCCCGCAAAGCCCGCCAGCGCGCTTCCACGCTTGGCGAAGCGCATGGTGAGGCGGCGCAGCGGCAGGGAATAGACCAGCGGGAACGAGAGCGCGTCCGCGCCCGCGAGGATCGCGGAGAGGTGGTAGCAGTACAGCGCCCACGATTTGACCTCCAGCGTCGAGAGCACGGAGAACACCAGCGCGCCGACGAGGATCACGGGCAGCATGATCGTCTGCCAGCGCCCCGAAACGTCCTCGCGCTCCGCGGTGAGGGAAAAGCCCTCCACGCTTCCGGTGCGCTTTGCCGCACCGCCCGCGGTAACGGTGACCATGTACGGCGCGTCGCCGATGGCGGCAACGCGGAACGAATCGTAAAGCGCGCGGAAGAGCATCGAGCGCCCGTGCAGCGCGCAGGTCATGGCGAGCGCGGCGATCGAATGCAGCGGCAGCGGCCCTTCCTCCGACATGCGCGCGGGCAGGAAGAAGACCAGCGCGGTGTCGATCAGCGCGGCGACGCACAGAAGCGACGTCATCAGCTCATAGGTCAGCTTGAACGACGCGAGCTTTTCCCCCGCGTAGAGGAACACCTCACGCCCGAGCACGCACACCAGCGCGAGCGCGATGAAAAACGGCAGCACATGCAACAGCCGCTCGGTCTCGTAAAGCTCCGGCATCACGCCGAAGTGCTCCAGCACCTGCGGGATCCACATCAGCACCGTGACGATCGCGGCGTAGCGCGTAACGCGCCGCGCGTTCTGCATCGCCTCGCGGTACGACGCGACGGTCTCCTCGATCGGCGGCTCCGGCTCGGCGGGCGGTTCCGGCTCGGCGGGAACGGGAGGCTGCTT
>CAMVGI010000163.1 GCA_947166955.1 uncultured Clostridia bacterium
GCCTGACGGTGCCGGCAAAAACCGAATATTTGGACGAAATCAATGCTTTCGTGGGCGAGGAGCTGGAGCAGTACGACTGCCCCATGGGGATCCAAATGCAGATCGAACTTGCCATCGAGGAGATATTCGTCAATATTGCGAGCTATGCCTACAAGCCCATCGACGGCGAGGCGGAGATCCGCTGCGAGGTGTTGCGCGATCCGCTGCGCGTCGTCATCCAGTTCCTCGACAATGGCAAGCCCTACGATCCGCTTTCGAAGGAAGACGCCGACACGTCCGTTGAGGCACTGGAGGAGCGCGAGGGCGGTCTCGGTATCCTGCTGGTGAAAAAGACGATGGATGACGTGAAGTATGCTTACGCGAATGGGAAAAATATACTGACGATCCGAAAAAACCTGTAGGATACCGAGGCGGAACGAGCGCGGTATTTTGACCGCGTATTGAAAAATCGAAGGGAAGAGGGAAATGACTTTCAGCGTATCTGCGGCAAATCTCATTAATCTTCTGCTCGTCGCGGCTGGTATCAGCGTTTGCGGATTGTGCTTTTTGGAAATCACGGTATCCGTTCATCTGCGCAAGGAAGTGCGCCGCTACTTTCAGATTTTTTTCCTGTTCCTCATCCTCTATATGTCCACGCATTTGGCAAGACAGCTCATGGACGGCATACAGGGGAGCGGCGTGCGCTCGGCGCTGTATGCGGTGACCTTTGCGGAGATGCTGGCGGCGGGACTCACGACGTACATGCTCTCCATCCTGACGCTGTATATCGCAAAGCCGGGGAAAAACGCGAAAGCGTTGATGATCGTGTTTGCGGCGATGCTCTGCGGACACGCGGCGCTGCTGCTCGCCGGCTGGCCGCGCGACCTGATCTACTATTTTGACGCGGGCAACGTATACCATCGCGCTCCGGGATATCTGCTCTCCAACCTCTCTCCGGATGGCGACCGACATTTTCCTGCTGCTCCGCTCTCGGCAAAATTTTGAGCGCCGCGTCAAATCCGCCCTTTGGACCTACATGATCGCGCCCCTCGCCGCTGTTGCGCTCCAAAGCGTCTCCTATGAAATACAGTTCATCATTTTCGCAACGGTGATCGCCGCGGTCTATTTGTTCTTCACCATTGTCCGCAGGCAGAACGAGCAGTACGAGACGCAGCGGCTGGAAACCTCCCGTATCGAGACGGAGCTCACCATGGCCTCCAGCATTCAGGCGAACATGCTGCCAAATCTGTTTCCGGCGTTTCCGGAGCGTGAGGAGTTCGAGATCTACGCGACGATGGATCCGGCAAAGGAGGTCGGCGGCGACTTCTACGATTTCTTCATGATCGGGGAAGACCGCCTTGGCATGGTGGTGGCGGACGTTTCCGGCAAGGGCGTGCCGGCGGCGCTGTTTTCGATGATTGCGAAGACAATGATCAAAACGCAGGCGCAAACGCGGAGCGATCCGGAATATGTCCTCCAAAAGGTCAACGCCCTGCTCGCGGAAAACAACAAGGAGAATATGTTCGTTACGGCATGGCTGGGCGTGTTGGAGATATCGACCGGAGAGCTGACCTATGCCGACGCGGGACACGAAAAGCTGCTGCTGTATCAGGATGGCGCGTGGAAATTCCTGCCGAAAGCGAACGGCCCCGCGCTTGCCATGTGGGCCGCTGAGGATTTGGAGCTGATGGGGGACGAGGACTTGTTCCACAATCAGACCTTGCAGCTCAAGCCGGGCGACGCAATCTTCCAGTATACGGACGGCGTGACGGAGGCGACGGACGCGCACGACGCGCTGTTCGGCGACGAGCGGCTGCTCGCGGCGATGAACGGCGCGTCTCCGGCAAGGATGGAGGAACTGCTGTCACACGTGCGCGCACAGATCAACGGCTTTGTGAAGGGCGCGCCGCAATTTGACGACATTACGATGCTGGGGCTGCGGTATAAAGGAGTGAATTAGTAAAGGGGGCGTGACCATGCTCGCAGCGGAGGAACTGGAGAGAAAGAAAAAGCGCAACGCGGAGCTGATGTGGAGGAAGATACTTGCCTACTACATGATGGAGACCTACGTGACGAAAGCGGAGGCGGCGGCGGAGACTGAAATGCGCGCCGCATATTACGCGACGTCGCGGTACGTCAAGGAGCGCGGTCTTTTGCAAAGCCTTTTCGAGAAGAACGGCAGCGGACCCGCCCCTATGGAGCTTTTGGCGGAACTCGGAAAGGACGAGCCGCTGGACAGCCCGCTCGGAGAGTTGTGGGCGGAGGTGCAGCGCAAGCCTGCCTCCGAGAAGAAGCTGGCAAATGCCCTGACGCGCGTGATCGCGGAGGAGCCGCCTCGCGTGCTCGCGGACGCGGAAAGGGAGCGGGAGCGCCGCGCCGAGTGGGAACACGCGCATGCGCAGGAGGCCGCGGCGTCGGACGGCTTTGAACTCGTCGACGAGGAACAGGTGCGCTACGAGACGAAGCTGAACAAGAAGATGGCGTTTCTCCGCACTGTCATGCCGCCGGAGCTTTACAAGGAATTGGAGCAGAAGCTGACGAGCGGCGAGTACACGATCGACGCCGCGCAGCTGCAGGAAAAGCAGCCGGAGCGCAAGCACGATTACAAGAGCTACGTGGCGGAAAAGCGCGTTGAACCGAAGGAGAAAGAGGGCAAGCTCGCCAACGCGGGAAACGTCTACAGCGCCGCGGCGTATATGCTTGCGGCATATGAGCAGAAGGACGCGCCTGAGTTCGACGAGGCGAAGGCGGACGCCCGCGCGATGGAGTTGAGCGGTTCCCGCGCGTTCAAGGCGTACATGAAGGGGCATCCCGGCAATCTGCTTGCCGCGGCGCGCGGCATCGCCATCGAGGAGACGCACGACGGCGTCGCGACGCTGGATGCGGATTTGAGCCGCAGGGACGCGATCCTGACGGACGTGCGGGACAGCCTCAAAAATATGGCGTCGGGGAAGACGAAGCGATTCCATCATATGCTCAGCGCGCTCGACCGTTTTGTAAACGCGGACACCGAGCCGTCGCAGCAGGAGCGAAACGAGCTGGCGGTGACGCTGGCGGACTACGTATGCACCGACTGCGCGCCGGACAGCCGCGAGGCAGACTCGGCGTGCTTCACACAGGCGATGCGCGCGGTCAAGGCGATCGTGCCGGAGAAGGATTTTTCGGCGCTTGTCGATCGGGTCAACATCGGTCGCGAGCCAAAGGTCAAGGCGGTGGATTTTGACATGGCGCCGCCCGCGGCGAAAAAAGCGCAGGAGGAACCCGCGCGCGAGCTGGCAGCGAGAATCCTGCCGTCTTAAAGAATTGCCGGAAAAGGCGTATTCCGCAAAGCAAAACGTAATTGAAATTCGTGCGGGAGAAAAAGCAAGGATGCCTCCAGTGGGGAGACATCCTTGCTTTTTTGCGGCGCTGTGCGCTCAGCCCTCACGCTCCATGAGGCGGCAGAGCATCACGGCGGCGACGGCGCGCGTGGCGGTCGCCTTGCCGTCGAAGCGGTCGTTCGTCACGAGACCGAGGCCCTGCGCGAGCGCGGCGTAACCCATCTCGCTCGCGGGGATGGAACCTCGGTCGCGATACGAGCAGACGAAGATGCCGGACAGCTTCGCAACGCCGCCGAAGCCCGCGGCGTCAATCAGGCAGCGCACCAGCGCGGCGCGGCTCACGGCGGAATCGTCGCTGCGCTCGTCGCGTGTCAGCGCGCCCATGCGGTAAACGGACGCGTAGGCGGCGTCGCGCTCCTCCGCCGTGGCGTTTTCCGCGTCGAGGCGCATGCCCTGCGTCGAGGCAAGCAGCGCGACGAGCGCCCACTGCGTGAGTGTTTTGTCGGGGCTGAAGCTCTCGCCGGAGTAGCCGACGCCGCAGCCTGCGAGACGTTCGATCTCTGCCGCCGCCCAGTGACCCGCGACGTCGGTATAGGCGATGTCCGCGTCCCACTCGGGCAGCTCGACGAGCTTGCCGGTCTTGGCGTCCACGCCGGAGAAGTACTTCTCGCGCTCAAGCGCGTAGGAGAGCAGCAGCGTGCGGAAGCGCGTGTAGCCCAAGTCGATGAGCTTTGCCTCGGTGGGGACGGACTTGTTCAGCTCCTTCGGCTGCGCGCGGTAGGCGAGCGCAACGTCGTACGACGCCATCCACGCGTCCAGCGCGGCGTCCGCGGAAACGACGCCGTCCGTGCCGTCGAACTTCACGTTTCCGTCGTAGCGGTAATCAAGCCCCGTGACCGCGCCGCTCATGCGGTCGATCTGGATGCGGCAGGAGTTTTCGGGGAAGAAGACGCCGTTGACCTTGCGCGCGAAGGTGAAGCCGTAGAACGGCGCGCCGTCCGCGGTGGAATCGTCGGTATCGTAGAGCGCGAATTCGCCCGCGTGCGCGGAGTAACGGGAGAGGAACGCCTCGGCGGTCTTCTGCGCGGCGTCCTTGGAAACGGCGCTCTTTGCGTTCTTATCC
>CAMVGI010000164.1 GCA_947166955.1 uncultured Clostridia bacterium
CGAACTCAGCAGCATCGGCAAGCCCAAGAAGGAACCGAGCGCCGGGGAGGCGGCGGAGAACGCACCCAAAGAAGAAAACGGAGGAGACGCCCCATGAAAATCGGAACCAACGAACTGATCATCATTTTGATCGTTGTCATCGTCATCTTCGGGCCCACGCAGATCCCCAAGCTTACCAAGATGTTCGGCAAGAGCGTAAAGAACTTCAAGGAGGGCATGGAGGATGCGGAGGACGAGGAAGACGCTCCGAAGCCCAAGAAGGCGAAGAAGGCGCAAAAGGCCGAGGCCGACAAGGAAGCCGAGGCTGCCGATGAAGAAGAAAACTGATCCGGCGGAGGCTTCCACTTCCGACGGGAGCATGAGCCTGTCCGGCCACCTCAAGGAGCTGCGCAACCGCATCGTCGTCTGCGCGGTCGTGTTTCTCGTCGCGTTCAGCGTCTGCCTCAGCTTCGCCCCCCGCCTCGTCACGCTTTTGACGGACGAGGGCGAGCGCTATTCCTATTACTACGTCTACATTGCGCCGCAAGAGCTGTTCCTCGTCTACATGAACGTGGCGCTCATCGGCGCTTTGGTGGTCTGCTTCCCGCTGCTTGCCTATCAGGCGTATGCCTTCTGCCGCCCCGGCCTCGGCCGCAAGGCGAGGTGGTACACCGTCGGCGCGCTGCTCGCGGGCGCCGTGTTTTTTGCCTTGGGCGTCGCGTTTGCCTACTTCATCAGCATGCCGTTCATGCTGCGGTTTTTGATCCAATTCACGCACGAGGTGAACGTGTCCGCCTCCATCAGCATCAACGAATACGTGAGCTTTCTGCTGACCGTGTTCGTGATCTTCGGCGTGATCTTCGAGCTGCCGGTGGTCTCCGTGCTGCTCACGGGACTTGGCATCATCAAGGCGGAATGGCTCGTCAAGGGCCGCAGGATTATGATCGTGCTGATCTTCGTGCTGGCGGCGATCATCACGCCGCCGGACGTGGTCTCGCAGATCATGGTCGCCCTCCCGATGATCGGTCTGTACGAGTTGAGCATCGTGCTCAGCAAGCTCATCGGACACGTGAAGAAGAAGGAGAAAGCGGCTTCGGAAAAATCGGAAGCGTCCGATAAGGAGAAAACGCCCGAAAAGGCGGAAGCGTCCGAAACGGCGGAAGCGTCCGAAACGGCGGAATGAGCCCGCGCGGCCGCGGCGCGAACGCATCTTATGATTCGGAGAACAACCATGCAAAAACGTATTCCCGCTCTTTTCTTGGCGGCGCTGCTGCTCGTCGGCTGCGCCGCCAAGCCGCAGCCTGCGAGCCGCACCGTGTTCGCCATGGACACGGTGATGAACCTCACCGTCTACGGCGGCAAAAACGCCGAGGGCGCGCTGGATTCCGCCGTGCGCGAGATTTACCGTCTCGACGCACTGCTGGCGCGCGGCGAGCCGAACAGCGCGGTCTACGCCTACAACCGCGGCGAGGCGGCGGATGAAGAGCTTGCCGGCCTGCTTGCGGTCTCGGACGAGATCGAACAGGCGGCGAACGGCGCGTTCGACCCCTATCTCGGCGGCGTGCTCGACCTGTGGGGCTTTGGCAGCGGCGCGGGCGAACACCGCGTCCCGACGGACGCGGAGCTGTCGAAGGCGCCGCGGCTTCTGGACTTCGGCGGCATCGCAAAAGGCTACGCGGGCCAGCGCGTGTGCGAGGTGCTGCGCGGCAGCGGGATAAAAAGCGCCGTGCTCGACCTCGGCGGCGACGTGGCGCTGCTCGGAAAAAAAGCGGACGGCTCCGATTGGCGCGTCGCCATCCGCGACCCCGGCGACGCATCGGCGTACCTCGGCGTGCTGCAAACGGCGGGCGACTGCTACGTCGCGACCTCCGGCGTCTACGAGCGCTATTTTGAGGAAAACGGCGTCCGCTATCACCACATTCTCGACCCGCAAACGCGCCGCCCCGCCGACAGCGAGCTGGTTTCCGCCACCGTGATCTGCGCGCGCGGCGTGTGGGCTGACGCGCTGGCGACGGCGGTGTGCGTACTGGGTACGGAGCGCGCGCTCGAAATGCGCCGCGCGCTCGCGGAGACGGTTCCGTTCGACCTCATCGTCGTCACCGCGGACGGGGACGCGCTCTACACCTGCGGCGGCTTTACGCCGGAGGCGGGCGCACGCTACAGCTTCCGTCAGGTTTCCTGAGTTTCCGAAACGAAGATAAAAAATCCGCCGCGGGTCATACGACCCGCGGCGGATTTTTCAGCGATACTTTTTTCTTTTTTGCGCGGCCCTGTCCCTTGCACGTCCGCACGGACACGGACACCGCCTCGCATTGGCGTTTCAAGTCCTCCGTGAGCGGCGGAAGCGCCGCGCGGCCGAACACCGCGTCCCCTTCGCCGGGGATCACGCTCAGCCGGCAGATGAACTTGCCGTGCTTCTTGCAGCGCAGCAGGCTGAAAAACGGCTGCTTTTTGCCGTACCACGCCTTCACCCACATGCCGCTCCCGCACAGCGGACACTTTTGCAGCCGCACGGCGCGCGCGTTGAGCAGCCGCTCCTCGGAGGGGTACGGCCCGACCTTCGCGCCGCGCTGCTTTGGAAACGCCTCGTCGCAAAACGGAACGTCCTTGAGCCGCTGCGGCTTGGCGCGCTTTTTGCGCTCCGGCTTGTATTCCACGTCCTCCAACCGCAGCCACGCGGTGATGAGCGCGGTATAGAGCGCGTCGTAGAGCGCGTTGTGGTAGTCGAATACGTCCGGAATGCCCAAAAAGTCCACCACGCGCCAGAGCGCCATCTGCGTGCTCCCCGCGCCGTAGGCGTGCGCGAAGGCGAGCTGGAGGTTGTACACCTCCGCAGGCTCCTCGCAGGCAAGGCTCCAATACTCGCAGTTCTTGCGCAGCGTATCGAAATCGTCCCTGCCCCAAAACGCGTAGCAGGTTTCACCGCCGCGCCACTCGTTGAACGCCGCCCACGCTTCGGCAAAGGTCAGTTCGGAGTCGAGCGACTCCCGCAGATCCGGCAGCTTTTTCGCGCCGGGGTCGAAACGCTTGTGGATGCGCGGCTTGATGTAGGCGTTGAACTGCGACACGACCGGTCCGCCGAGGCGGTCGATCTTCACCGCGCCGATCTGCAGGATCTCCTCAAGCGCCTTGTTGTCATAGCTCCGGTTCCATTCGAGGTCGAGAACGATCATCAGAAACGATAGACCACCGGCGCGGCGGTGAAGGAATAGAGCGTCGCCGTCGCGGACTTGAAATAGAGCACGGTCATGAGGTTGTCATCGGCGTTGTAGAGACTCTGAATGGACGGGTTCGCCTCCAGCATGGCGACGCGCGCCGCGCGGTCGTCGTCCTCGACCAGTTCGCCCGCAATGCGCATCCACTGCTCGCCGCACATCGCGCAGACCTCCACCTTGCCGTTTTTCTTGAGCTGGCGGTAGACGTCCTTTTTGTTGGCGGTGGTCAGATACAGCTTCCCGCCGAACTCGCACGCCGCGCCGAAGGGGCGCACGCGCGGCTGGTCGCCGTCCACGGTGGCAAGATAAAACGCGCCCGCCTTACGCAAAAATTCCAATACCTCGTTCATGTTTTTTCTTCCTTCTTTCTTTTCTGTTTTGGGTTCTTTATACATTACATAGTGGTCGTTTTCCACGCACACCGGCGCGCCGCTTTCGTGGCGATAGCCGCGCTTTTCGTAGAACGCGCGCGCCGTGACGGAGGAGTCCACCCAAATGCGCGACGCGCCGCAAAAATCCTCGTCCCCCTCGCACGATGCGAGCAGAAGCGACGCGACGCCCTCGCCGAGCCGGTCGGGGAGTACGTAAAGCGCCTCGACGTGCGCCTCGCACGCGGTCTTCCACCCGATCGAGCAGGTGCCGAGCAGCACGCCGTCCTCCTCCATGACGTAGGTGTGCGCCCGTTCGGAAAGCTCCCGCACATGCGCGGGGGTATACAACTGCGCCCAATACGCAAGCCCCTCGCGCGGGTAATCGCGGATGTTCACCTCGTAAAACGCGCGCCGGATCAGCGCCGCAAGCGCCGTTTCATCGCCATGCGCAAAGCGCCTGATGTGTTTCATGGTTTCCCTTTTCCTCCCGCGCGCCTCGGAAAGACCTCCGGACAAATGTCCGGAGGTCTTTTGCGTTTAAGACTTGAGCTGGAACTTCTCGACCAGGTCGTTCAGGACCTGCGCCTGCGCGGACAGCTCCTGGCTCGACGCCGCCGTCTCCTCCGAGGTGGCGGAGTTGTTCTGCACGACCTCCGCGATCTGGCTGATGCCCTCGCTCACCTGCGCGATAGACGTCGCCTGATGCTCGCTCGCCTCCGACATCTCGTTGACCGAGCCGGTGATGGACTTGATGTTCTCCGCGGCTTCGACCAGGCTCGTCGCCGTCTCGTCCGCGATGCCGCTGCCCTTCTGCACCGCCTCCACGGACGCCTTGATGAGGTCCGCCG
>CAMVGI010000165.1 GCA_947166955.1 uncultured Clostridia bacterium
GTTGTTTTGTTCAACTGTTTGGATGGTCATTTGTCTTACCTCGTCAAATCCCGATATGTCAGTATCGGTCTCCATATTCCTTTCGTGATTCTGCCGTCCATTTCGAGATGAAATCTGTCTTTGCATCTGTATAGGCATCCCGGTCATGTTCATATTGTTTCCAAAGCCGGAGTTTCAATGTTTCATATTCTTTTGCCGCATCCGGATGTTCATTCAAATAGTCACGGAAGTACAGTTCATCATTATCTCCGGTGTATCGCAGATGGATATGATATACCTTGTCCGCAAATCCGTTTTCAGTATATCCCTTATTGAGAGAGATTCGTTTTGCCTCGGAGGACATCCGGATGAATCCATTTTGTTCCAGAACGCGGGCAATCTCTTTCATGTCAACGCTTTGAGGAATCTCAACCATCACATCTACGATGTTTTTCGCCCATATGTTATGTATCGCTGTGCTGCCGATGTGGCTGATCCTGTCCACCGGGTAATCCGACAACAGCCTTTCTATCGAAATCTCCATTTCATTGTAGTATTCGTTCCACTTGCTATCGTATGGAACAAGGAAGATTGGGAACAGGTCCCATAGTTCTTCCAATGTCATTTCTGAGAGTTTTTTACCCATATCATCCTCACAAATCAAAAAGGGTATCTGTGCAATAATATAGCCGGGTCAACACCCGACTTCAACATATTTCTGTTAACTTCACAGGAGGGCTCGAACGAGCCCTTTTTGCCCGAAAAACGAGCCCTCGTCATTATGCCGCTGCAATCCGTATCAAAGACGTAGTGCAGTTTTCAAGGAACTTCAAGCCCGCGAGCTTTGTTTGAAACGCGCGGAGCTTTTGGTCGCGCGTCTTATCGACGGCGACGGCCTTGATCTCGGCAAACTCGGCGCGCAGCGCGTCCAAAAACAGCGGGTCAATGAGCTTGTGAATGTTCTCGATGCTTGTATAGTGCATCCCGCCGGAGCGCCGCGTTTCAGGGTTCAAGGTGCTTTCAAAGACCGCGCCGAAGATCGTCGGGCTGATTGCCGACCAATCGAAATCGGCGCTCGCTTGATTGAGTATCAGGTCGAAGATCTCGCCGCCCAAACGCGGAATCTCGATGCTTTCGTCCGCAAACAGGCCGCCGTTGACATAGGGAAACGCGGCAAGGTCGGCATCAAGGTACGGGTCGCGCTGTTCTGGCGTCTGATCGAGGACGCGGAACAGGTTGATAAGCGCCCGCCTGTCCTCGGCACGGTGCGCTTGCAGATAGTCATGGAACATATTGCGCGTTCCAAAAATACCCGCGTCCTCGGCATAGAGGCAGAACACAAGCCGGACGCACAGCGCGTTTAAGCTCTTGAGCGTTTCCGGCGCGTCGGGGTTGACGTACCGCGCGCGCAGTGCGTCATAGATCACGCCGACCAATTCGCCCGCCTTTAGGGAGACTTCCATTTCCTTTTTGATATTCTCGTCGCCCGTGTCCACAAGGAAATTGAGGCGCGTCCAGTCCTTTTCCAGATTGGTGAGGGCGATGATCTCCGGCGGGTCGTTCGGACGGTTCATGTCGTGTATATCGAACTCTTGAAAGTTACAAACGACAATCCAGCGCGGATGCTCGTTCGTCGGCATATAGCCGCCGTAGCGCCGCGCCTGCTGATAGGGTGAAAGCAGCGAGCCGTCCGACTGCTTATAGCCCTTGCGCAAATCAATGTCCGCGCCCTTCTGCTCGATCAAAACGCGCGTCGCGGGGATATAGCCGTCAATAAATTTGGTGGTGCGCTTGCCCGTCCGCACGTCGTCCACCTCGACGCGGCGCTCAAAGTCGATGAACTTATCCGGCTCCGCGACGCCGAAAACTTTTGAAAGCAGCGCCATCCAAAAGCTCTGCGTTTCCTGTTTCTCGTCTCCGCGCCCTTTCCAATCGGCGGCGAATTGCTTTGCGGCGGCTCTGCGCTCGGCGTCTGTCATGTCGTTGCCCTCCGTGTGTGTTTTTCCCTATGATAGCACACAGCGGCAGCATTTTCCATACAAAATGGCAAAAAGAGACAGCGCCCGCCCGAATTTGACGGGTAGGCGCTGCCTGTCTGCGTGTGTGGTTGTGCCGCTACAGCGGCGTTTTGCTGTTTTGCCGTTCCATTTCGTCTATGATGTTGTCCGACCACTTGTCAAAGAAGCGGAAAAGATGTGCGACGGCGACGGCGAGCGCCGCGACAAGGGCGACGGCGGCGAGCAACACAAAGACGGTCAACAGGACGCGAATCTTCGTCAGCTCTACAAGAATCAATGCGCTTTCCATGCTTGCAAACTCCTTTCGTCAGATTTGCAGAAAGCGCGAACAAGGCGGTGTTGAGCGTATGAACTCAACACCGCCTTGATGTATCAAAGCATAGCGCCGCTGTCGCGTCGCCCGTTCCGCGCGGTTTTGGCTTGCAAAACGGCGCGAAATGGGTATAATGAGACCGTGGCGCGGGCATTTGCCCGTTGTGTTGAGTGCTACGACCACTCATCATAGGGATATGGCGGGCTGCAACCCGCTATGTCCCGCCGCCTGTCGGCGTTTCCACGGCTTCATTATACCTCCCGCTCGGAGAATTGCAAGAGCTTTCAACGGAAAAAGCCCACGCCATTTTTTGACGTGGGCTTTTTCCGTTGAACTTTTTGGTGGCAAAAAGCAACCTTGCTTAATGCCGTTGCCCTTGCGGGCGGGAATTTTTCGCTTGTTTTCGCGCTGAATAGGTGCGGTAGCGGTGCAGGAGCGTGGAAATCTCCGCGCGCGTCGCGGCGCGCTGCGGCTCGATGTAGAGCTGGCCGACGACGGCGGAGGTGATGTAGCCGTTGGCGACGGCCCACGTCACACCCTCGACCGTGTTGGAACTGACGCTCGAAGCGTCGGCATAGCCGCGGATGGTGCCGTTATTCGACGTGCTCTTCTCGCCCATCGCGTTGGTGTAGTTAAAGAGGATCTGCGCGAAGTCCTGGCGTGTGAGCGCGCCGTCGGGATTGTACTTATCGTTGACCGTGACGTTGCGCATAATGTTGTTGCGATACGCCCAAACGGCGCTGTCGTAGTAGTACTTGTCGGCAGTGACGTCGGGGAAGACGGCGCTGGTGCTCTGCTTCGGAGAACCGGCAAGGCGGTAGAGCATCAGCACGAAGTCGCAGCGGCGCATCGTGTTCGACGGGGAGAACAGCGGCGGATTCTTCTGCGTGCCGTTGACCAGACCCATGCGCACGGCAAAGTCGATGGAGTTGGACGCCCAGCCAGTCACGCCGCCGACGTCGCCGAAGGAGCCGGAGGAGGTCTTGCTCAGGACGTTCACGGTAATGGAATTGGTGTTCGTCGCGCCGGACTTGCGGTGCGAGACGCATTTAAGCGTGACGCTGCCGGTCTCGTTTGCTTTGGGTGCGTAGAACGCGGAAGTGATCGGATAACGGCCGTCAGCGGCGGATATGGTGTAGAACTTTGTGTCCGTGCTTGCCGTCACATAGCGGTTATCGCTGTAAACATACAGCTTGCCGGCTTCGGGCTTCGCGAAGGTGATATAAAGGACGGGGTCGCTGTCATTAGCACTGTAGAAGTTGGAGAGCTGGAAGTTGGAGCCGTCGTTTGTGACGTTGAGCGTCATGTCGGAACTGAACTTGAACTGCAGCACGCCGACATAGAGCAGCGTACCTGTGGCGGAGGTGGCGATGTAGCGGAGTTCATCCGTCCCGATGCTGCTGTTGCGGTTCGGCGAATAGGCGAGGTCGGACAGGGAACGTTCGCTGGTGGAGTTTACCGAGAAGGTATAGTCCATGATGTTGGCCGCCGTGAGCTGGCGACTGTTATTCGAGCTGACGTAGTACAGAAGGCTGCCCTTGTCGGGCGCGTTGAGGAACTGAACCTTGAAAGCAGGCTTGCTGACGGAAGACTTCATGGCGGTGTTGTAAGCCGTCGTAAAGTCCGCGTCATGCAGATCCACAGACGAAACGCCGTAGGCATCGTAGCTCACGACGGGCACGTCGCTCGCGGTGTAGAAGATGCACAGCTTGCCGGTCGTTTTACGATTGGTGCTATTGGCTGTCGTACCGCCGTAGCAGGTGAACATCACGGCGGTGTAGCCGGAGGCGGACGGCGCGGTGAAGCTCACGCGATTCAAATAATGCGCATTTACGGTGGTGCTGCCGGTGTAATCGCTGGTATAGAAATCGGCACTCTTGTAGGGCACGAAGCTGTTTTTGTCATGGAAGAACGTGCCGTCGCCGGTGTACTCGTCGAAGACCACGTAGGAAAGCTGGTAGCGATTGCCGTTTTCAGTCTTGAAGAAGTCAATGAAGTCGCTTTCCTGCAAGGAGATGGAGTTCTTGACGGATGTATTGTAGGTGATGTCGGAAATGAAAGCCAGAGTGCCTTCTGAGCCGATGACCAGA
>CAMVGI010000166.1 GCA_947166955.1 uncultured Clostridia bacterium
TTCCAGCCCGTTTTCCACACGCGGAAGCTCTTTTTGAGCAGCATTTCCGCGCAGAAGTAGCCCAGAAGCCCCGCCGCCGCCATGCACGCGAGCATGATGGGCAGGGAATAGTCCCCGCTGGAGTGGTACTGTCCGAAAAACAGCGCGTAGAGCAGCTGTCCGAACGCGAGCGCGGCGCAGAACGTCACGCCGTAGAGGAACACGGGCTTCGCCCAGCCGATGGCGACGGTATTGCCCGTCTCCTCGCTGCGGCGCGTGCGGTACGCCAAAAGCCCGAGCGCGGCGAGAACAAGCCCCACGGCGGCGTAGATCCACAGCCACGATAGCCCCTCGACGAAGATCCGGTCGCCATTGCGCTGTTCGACGGCGTGGACTCCGACCTCAAGAAGCTTGATAAACGGCGAAAACACCAGAAGCCTCGGGGTCGCGTTGCCCGCCCAGCCGTAGAGGAAGGTGCCCGCGAATTCGAGCAGCATGTACTCAAGCCCCACGACGAGGAAGTTGAGCGCCGCGTAGAACACGGGCGCGGCGAGGAGCTGACCCGTGAAGATCATGCACAGCACGCCGAGCGAGTAGAAAAAGATCGTCGGCAGCGCCAGCCCGAGCAGCATCAGCCCCATGATGCGCGCGTCCAGCGCGCTGCGGGCGGCGAGCACGAGCGACGTGAGCAGCACGACGAGCGCCTGCGGCGCGAGCTGCGCGCAAAGCCCCGCGAGGTAATGCGTCGCGAACAGAGTCTCGCGCCGCGCGGGCAGCGCGTGCAGCCCGTTCGTCGCGCGCGGGTTGGCGAGGTACGAAAACGCCGCCATCGCAAAGAGCACGGCGCTCAAAAACGCCGACCAGCAGCCGCCCGACACCGCCATCGTCAGCGTGTCGAGGCGGAAGTTCAGCGTGCTGAGATGCCCGTCGTGCGCCGATTCCACGAAGCGCGTCAGCGGCAATATGAGCAGCCAGACGAGCGTATAGCCCGCCGTCAGCGGCCAATAGCGGCGCTGATCGCTCCAAAAAACGGTGGGATTAAAGAAGGATGTCTTTGACCGCATAATCGGCGCCTCCCAACTCATAGATGAAGATCTCCTCCAGCGTCAGCGGCACCGCCTCCATAAAGAGCGGGCCGAGCGCGCCGAGCCTTTCCTCGATCTCGCTGCGCTTTCCGCGGAAGATGATGGTGCGGATGCGCCCCACGGCGCTCTCGTGCAGCACGGTAAGCCCCTCCGGCATCGCCGGCGCGTCGTCGCCCTTGAAGACGATCTGGATCTTCACCGTGTTGTCCTGCAATTCCGAAAGACTGCGCTGGAGCAGCACGCGTCCCTTGTTCAGGATGCCCACATGGTCGCACACGTCCTCCAGCTCGCGCAGGTTGTGCGAGGACACAAGCACCGTCGTGCCGCGCTCGGCGACGTCCTGCATGATAAGCCCCCACACCTGACGGCGCATCACGGGGTCGAGGCCGTCCACCGGCTCGTCGAGGATGAGGCAGTCCGGCATGCAACACATCGCCAGCCAAAACGCCGCCTGCTTCTGCATGCCCTTGGACATGCGGCGGATGGGCTGCGTCTCGTTGAGCTCGAAGACGCTTTTGAGCTTTTCGTAGCGCTCGCCGCTGAAATTCGGATAGAAGCCCTTGTAATAGCGCATCATATCCCGCAGGCTCGACTGCATAAAGTAGTACCAGTCGTCCGGAATGGTGGCGACGCGGGTCTTGACGTCGGGGTTCTCCCAAACCGGCGCGCCGTCGATGGTGATGCTGCCGGAATCCTCGCGGTACACGCCGGTCAGGCAGCGCAGCAGCGTCGTCTTGCCCGCGCCGTTCGGCCCGACGAGTCCGTAGATCGCGCCCTTCGGCACGCTGACGGAGGCGCCGTCGAGCGCGCGGAAGCCGTCAAAGCTCTTGACCAGCTCTTTTGCTTCGATCATGTTTCCTCTTCCTCCTTACAAAGCGCTTCGATCTCGCTTTGGCTCACGCCCATCGCGCGCAGCTCGCGCGCGGTCTCGCGCAGCCGTTCGGACAGCTCGCGGCGTCGGGTATCGTCCGAAGCGCGCGCCGCGCGCACGGCGAAGCTGCCCTTGCCCGGCACCGACGCCGCCCAGCCCTCCGATTCCAGCTCGTTGTACGCGCGCTGGATGGTGTTCGGGTTGATGGCAAGCTCGCTCGCAAGCTGACGCACGCTCGGCAGCTTTTCCCCGTCCGCGATCGCGCCGCTGACGATCAGCTTGCGCAGCCCGTCCTTGACCTGCTCGTAGATCGGACGCGCGTCGCGATAATTCAAGGTAATCACACGCTCGACCTCCTAACCGTGCGAAAGCACGACCGCCACAACGCCGACGATCACGGCGACAGCGACGAAAACGGCCAACAGCATAAACGTCATATTCCGTCCCCCTTTGCTGTGTCAACTGTATTAACTGTGTTAGTACGGTTAGCATAGCAGGCGAATCCGTGTTTGTCAAGAGGGTAAGCGCAATTTTTTTCAAAACGCCTGTCCGTCGACTTTTTGCCGCTATTGACAAGGCGGCGGGTTTTTGTTATTCTAATTTATAAATTCGCAAGGATGGCTTTAATATTTTTAATAGCATCTATCAGGAAAATGCAAGGAGAGATGTGCACAATGGAAACCATCATTCAACTCAACGACACCATCAACGGCTTTGTATGGGGGCCTGTGATGCTGGCGCTGCTGGTCGGCACGGGACTGTACCTGACCATCGCCTCCGGCTTCGTGCAGTTCCGCCGTTTCGGCTACGCGATGAAAAACACCATCGGCAAGGTGTTCCACAAGGCGGATGCGGGCCACGGCGAGATCACGCCCTTCCAGGCGGTGACGACCGCGCTCGCGGCGACGGTCGGCACGGGCAACATCGCGGGCGTCACGGGCGCGATCGTGCTCGGCGGCCCGGGCGCGGTGTTTTGGATGTGGATCTCGGCGCTCGTCGGCATGTGCACGAAGTACGCCGAGGTGCTGCTGGCGGTGAAGTACCGTGAGCGCAACGACCGCGGCGAGCTGGTCGGCGGCCCGATGTACTATATTAAGAACGGTCTCGGCAAGAAGTGGAAGTGGATGGGCTCGGTGTTCGCCGTACTCGGCGCCATCGCGGCGTTCGGCATCGGCAACATTTCGCAGATCAACTCCATCGCGGACTCCGTCAATCAGGTGGCGCAGGCGTTCGACCCCGCCGCCGCCGCGGCGCAGGGCACCATCTCGCTCGTCACCGGCATCGTGGTGGCGCTGTTCGTCGGCGTCGTCGTCATCGGCGGCGTGAAGCGCATCGGACAGGTCACGGAAAAGCTCGTCCCGTTCATGGCGATCATCTATATCGTCTGCGCGATCATCGTCGTCATTGCGCACGGCAAAAACATCCCCGCCGTGTTCGGCATGATCTTCACCGGCGCGTTCACCCCTTCGGCCGTCGTCGGCGGCGCGGCGGGCATCTCGATCCGCATGGCGATGACCAAGGGCGTCGGCCGCGGCGTGTTCTCCAACGAGGCGGGCCTCGGCTCCGCGCCCATCGCCCACGCCTCCTCCTCCGAGCGCGACCCCGTCAAGCAGGGCCTTTACGGCATCTTCGAGGTGTTCATGGACACTATCGTCATCTGCACGCTGACCTCGCTCGTCGTCCTCTGCTCCGGCGTTGCCGAGGGACATTGGGGCGACGGCAATCTCGCCGGCGCGAGCACGACCATCGCGGGCTTCTCCACGGTGTTCGGGGCGAAGTTCGGCTCGTCGCTGCTGGCGGTGGGCCTGCTGCTGTTCGCGACCTCGACCATCCTCGGCTGGTCGCTCTACGGCACGCGCTGCATCGAGTATCTGTTCGGGCGCAAGGCGGTACTGCCGTATCAAACGCTGTTCGTGCTTGTGATCGTGGTCGGCGCGGTGGCGAAGCTCAAGCTGGTGTGGGACATCTCCGACACGCTCAACGGCCTCATGGCGATCCCGAACCTGATCGGCCTGCTGCTCTTAAGCCCCGTGGTGTTCAAGTACACGCGCGAATACTTCAAGGCGATCAAGGGATAAACGGAAATACGAAGCAGGGCGTCCGCGTACGGCGGACGCCCTGTTGCAAAATTGCACCGCGCCGGATAAAATCTTTTCAAGAAACCGCTGCCGCCTTGCAGCGCCCATCGTATCAACAGGAAGAGACAGTCAAATTCCATTCTTCAAGGAGGCTGACGCCATGAAGCTCACAGGTGATTTAAAGAAGAAAGTGGAGGGATCTCCGAGCCGCGAGGCGAAGAAAGCGGCAATCGAACAGGCGGGGATGCTGCTGACCGACGACGAGCTGAACAAGGTCGCCGGAGGGGCAATCTTCGACGCAACCGGGATCGCCGGGCATGACGCCGGCCTCTCATGGGAGGTCTTAAACGAGAAGGGCGAGATTGTCGGGCATGCGGCCGACCG
>CAMVGI010000167.1 GCA_947166955.1 uncultured Clostridia bacterium
CGACAAGGAGCTGGCGGTGTTCCTCAAATACTCCAACGCGTTGGATTTTGACGAGAACGAGATCGACAAGATCAAGCCGGAGGACTACGCGAAGTGGGCGCAGCCCGAGGTCGTCGATTTCAAGGCGCGGCGGGTCGAGGTCAACCACATCATTACGCACAACTTCCGCACGGTCAATTATCCGGCGTTGGTCGGAGACGCATGGCTTGCGGGCGTGATGTCTATTCCCGGCACAAAAGTCGTGGTCAAGGCGAAGCCGATGGACCGCCAGAAGGCGATCCGCGGCATCGACCGTTCGCTCATGGAGCTGCGCGGGCAGTGGAGCGCCACGGGCGTCGACTCCAAGCGTATGGAGATCGAGCAGCATCTGAGCACGCTGCAGGAATTGCTCGGGACCTTGCAGGCGGATAACGAGTCGCTGCTTGAGTGCAACGTTTACATTACCGCGTACGATATCGTCGGTACGCGGAGCAACCACAGGATCAAACAGCCGCCGCAGTCTGCGCTTCCGACCATTGCGGAGATGAAAAAGACCATCCGCAGGGCATGGCAGGAGAGCGGCTTCCAACTGAACAACATGGAATTTGAGCAGATCCAGGCGTTTGTCGGCTCGCAGATCAGCGGTCTCGACCCGCTTGCGGCGCAGGGGCGCGGCATCCCGAGCAACACGGTCGCCGCGTGCTATCCGTGGATCTACGCGCATATCTCCGACGAGGGCGGCGTGAAGCTCGGCACGAACGACGGCATTCCCGTGTTCATCAACTTCTTCCGCCGCGACTCGGAGCGCGTCAACTCCAACATGGTCATCGTGGGTAAATCCGGCTCCGGTAAGTCTTACGCGACCAAGAGCATCCTGTCCAACCTCGCCGCGGACGACGCGAAAATCTTTATCCTCGACCCCGAAAACGAGTACACGGAACTCGCGGGCAACCTGCACGGCAAGATCATCAACGTCGGCAACGCGCAGTACGGACGCCTCAATCCGTTCCACATCATTACGGCGCTTGACGACGACGAGGCGGGGGAAAACGGGCCAAGCGGCAGCTACGCCACACATTTGCAGTTTTTGGAGGAATTCTTCCGCCAGATCATGCCTGACTGCGAAAAGGACGCGATGGAGTATCTCAACACGCTCATCGACCGGTTGTACCTGAACCACAACATTACGCCGGAAACGAACCTGAGCAGGCTCACCCCCGATGATTACCCCATTTTTGACGACCTCTACGACGAAATTTTGCAGGAGTTCCAAAACACGGATAACGCGTTTACCCGCGACATGCTTCGGACGTTGATGAACTATGTCGCGAAGTTTTCCACTGGCGGGCGCAACGCCAACATTTGGAACGGCCCGAGCACTGTTACGACGGAAACCAACTTCACGGTCTTCAACTTCCAGTCGATGCTCGCCAATCGCAACAACACCATCGCCAACGCGCAGATGCTGCTGGTGCTCAAGTACATCGACAACGAGATCATCAAGAACCGCGACTATAACACCAAATACGGCCTCAAGCGCAAGGTCGTGGTTGTTATCGACGAGGCGCACGTCTTCATCGACACGAAATATCCCATCGCGCTGGACTTCATGTTCCAGCTGGCGAAACGCATTCGTAAATATAACGGCATGCAGATCGTCATTACGCAGAACATCAAGGACTTTGTGGGTTCGGAAGAAATTGCGCGGAAATCGACGGCAATCATCAACGCCTGCCAGTACAGCTTCATTTTCGCGCTCGCGCCGAACGACATCCAAGACCTCGTAAAGCTCTACGAGAAGGCGGGCGGCATCAACGAGAGCGAGCAGGAGCAGATCGTGCAGGCGCCGCGCGGGCAGGCGTTCACGATCATGAGCCCGTCGAGCCGCTCCACCTTCCGCGTGGAGACGGGCGAGAGCATGATCCACATGTTCGAGGAGAGGAACTTCGTCAGCCAATACTTTACCGGCGAGCATGGCACGGAAAACTGGGAGGACTTTATCGCGAACAGCCGGCCTGCCCACGATGAGGCGGTCGCGGCGCGCTGGGAACAGGAGATGGGGGAAGAGGAAGGAACTACTGCTTCCCGCCAGTCCGTTATGTTCGAGGAGATCGACGAGGCGGATTACGAGGCGGAGCCGCGGCGGCAAGCAGGCGGCGTTTCCTTCGAGGAGAGCGGCGATACGCCGCGTGTCGGGACGGAGCCGCTCGACGACTTCGCGGCGCTTGAGAGCGCCAAGCCGAGAGGGCACGCGGCCGCCCTTGCGGGCGTAACCGCCGGAGATGCCGACGGCGCGGGAGAGAACGCGGCGGTGAGCACTATGATGGGTATGTTCGGCACAATGGTCGGACAGATGACCCAGGCGTTTGAGCGCATCGGCGCCTCCGTCGCTCCGGAGCTGCCGGAAACGGCGGCGGAAACGGCGCTCGCGGCACGGCTCGCGGAAAAGGACGCGGAGCTGGAGCGGATGCGCAGGGAGCTGGAGCAGCTCAAGCAGTCGATCGCGCAGGGAACGGCGCGTATGGAGGCACTGGACGAAGAAGCTGGCGACGAGCCCTCGACGGAGATCGACTGGACTCTGGGCGAAGAGCCTGACGACGAGCCCTCGACGGAGATCGACTGGACTCTGGGCGAAGAGCCCGACGACGAGCCCTCGACGGAGATCGACTGGACTCTGGGCGAAGAGCCCGACGACGAGCCTGCGGCGGAGCTGAACTGGACGGAGGAAGAAAGCGAAGCGGACGCCGAAGACGCGGAGGCTTTCGACCTTGCCTCGTTTGTCAGACAAAGCGTCGAGATCGCGCAGTCGCTTACCATCGTTGACCGTATGCTTCGCGCGGGAAAAGAGACCGCGGAGATCACGCGAAGCGAGCTGAAAGAATACTTGAAAAAGCGGGAACTGCAAGCGAAGGATATCGCGTAGAGTTGGGAGTGATCGTAATGCGTACTTTCTTGAGACGGCCGGAAGGAGCAAGCTCCGCTGCGAGAAAAAGGGACGGATGGTTTCTGCTCGTTCCCGTACTGCTGTTGTGCGCGTGGCTCATGACCGTGTCCGCGCACGCGGCGGACTCGACGTACCTCTTTGAGGTCAGCACCGGAGCGAATACGGGGGATGAGAGCAAGATCAGCTTCTTTATCATCACCTATGAGCTGGTAAATGATAAGGAGGGAGAAAAGGGGCACAGCAAATTCCTGTTCCCGTCGAAGGACGCGTGGACGAACACCTACGATATGGCGACCGCGGCCAGCGACGAGCAGGCAAAGCGCGATCAGGCGGTCATGGATACCTACGGCTATTCCGCCATGGATCTGAAAAGTGCAAAAAAACCGATCTTTCAGGCGTATTCGACGGATCAGTACCTGTTCACCGTGCCGGAGGAGGTTCGGCGGATCACGCGCGTGCAGGTATTCGCCAAGGACAACGGAAGCTGGGCCTGCCGCGGGATGCGCGTTTTCCGCGTGGATAAGCTGGGCGGGCTCTATCGCTGGAACACCGCGTCCAGCGATTGCTACATCGACTTTGAGGGCGAGCTGATCGCCGAGGGCGCGACCGGCATGAGCCAAAACATCTCATGGTCGAACGACAAGCTGGTGAGCGCCAAGAGCGTACAGGCGACCGGCGCGGATCTGGCGCTGAAAAACTCGGGCTTTGATCCCGACTACGCAAAGCACGAGCTGCGGAAGGATAAAACACAGAAAACGCTTGCGATCCGCTTCAACTTTGCCGATACGTACGGCGCGGGGCTGGAGGCGCTCTCCGCGATGTCCTCAAGCAGTAATAAGCTCAGCAATATGGGCTTGGCGGAGACCATGTCGATCACGCTGTACTATAACGACCGCTACGGGATGAAGCGCGCGGCGCGCATCCCCGCTGTGCTGAACGCGGCGGAATATACCAATAGCATGCTTTCCGCCGCCGACAAGAATAAGCCGATTGCCGGATTTGCGCAGCAGGGCGAGGGCATGGCGGTCGGTATTTTCCTGCCGGACTATGTCTCGCTGTCTACAAGCGACGGCCTCGTGGTCAAGCTTGGCGCTGCGGCGGCGGCGGACGAACTCAAGCTTTCGACCGTCAAGGGCAAGCTGAGCGCCGAGGCGCAGCGTATCCGCACCGAGCGGATCAGCATCAGCGAGGCGGACGACGCCAGCTTTGTCACGGCGGCGATCTACGATCTGACGAAGAGCGGTGGGGACGGAGAACAGGCCGTCAACATTACGGCGACGGTCAATGAGACCTCCGGCGCGATTCGCTATGCCTATTCCGGCGATCCCGTGTTCTACAAGCCGGTGGCGTCGACGTTGGGCGATCCCATTGCCAACAGCAGGGAGAACAGGATCAGCCTGTCGACTTATGAGGACAAGAAGCTGCTGGAGCCGCGCGACCGCACGGAACGCTATCT
>CAMVGI010000168.1 GCA_947166955.1 uncultured Clostridia bacterium
CGATGCTCTGTCCGCTTCTCAGACGCATGCCGTGGCGTCCCTTGGAACCGCGGTTCAGCGGCGTGATTTCCGCCGCGTCAAGACAGAGAACGGAACCGTCGCTGCGAACGAGCAGGAACGCTTCCGCGGAAGGCATGGCTGCGGCGACCGTGTCGTTGCCCTCGAGCTTCATGAGGCGCACGCCCTGCGCGCCGCCGTGCTGTGCGGGCAGACCGCCGGGCTGGGTCAGCAGGATGTTGCCGCCTGCGGACGCACAGAGAAGCCCCGTCGTTTCCGAATAGGGAAGACACGCGACAATATGTGCTCCGGGACGAAGGCTCATTGCTTGGATTGCCTTGTTTCGCTGCGCGTCGGGGCGCACCGCGTCGCTTTCGTACAATCGAAGCGCCTGCCCGTCGCTGCCGATCAGCAGCAAGTCGCTGCCGTGGGGGCAGAAGCACGCCGCGGCAAGGCGTTCGTCGGAGGCCGGGTCGAGCCGCGCAAAGGACGTCCCGCTCTGCGTAACCTTAGATACCGTATCCGCCGGGACACGGCGCAAGCGCCCGTTCCGCGAGGCCAGCAGCAGCTCGGAGCCTGCCGTGTTGGCGAGGTCGAACGGCAAGAGGATGCCGCCGTCCTTCAACACGTCCGAATGCCGCTTCAATGCCGTGCCCGCCGGAATATGGTATGCCGTGCCGTCCGGGGCAAGCAGCAGGGCGTCGGCATCGGCGTCATGCGAGAACGCGCCCGTAATGCGGTCTTTCCGACCGAGGTCGACCGCCTTGCGGCCTGCCGTGGCAAACGAGCCAATCGTCATGACACCCTCGGGAACCGGCACGACGCCGCGATCCGACGTAACAATCGCTGCGACGCCGTTCGCCGTCACAGGGCAGGGCGCGCTCTGCGCGGCAGGTTGCATTACGGCACTCTTTGCGGGAAGCGCGGAGACGTTCGGCGTCTCTTCGGCGGCCACGTTGCTTTCGGTCTTGGATTCCGCGAGGCGCACGGCGGTCAGCGTTCCGGTGCTGTTCAGCCAATGCTCGTCGTCCGCCGCCGAGACCGCACTTTCCGCGGCGAGCTTTTTCTGGGCGACTTCCTGGCACGCCTCGGCGCAAAGACGCAGGCGCGAGGCCATATACAATTCGCTGTCCGCCCTTTCCTGCGGGCGGGGCGCATCGCATCGAACCGCCCCGGCGTCATTCGGCATGTCGACGTGAAGTGTGTCGCCCGTCTCGCGGGCGTTGACCGCGATGAGAAACGTCTGTCCCGCCGAAACATGTACGGTCACGCTCTCTTTGGCAAACAGCGTGCGCGCTTCCGCCGAGAGCGTCAGTTCCTCGTGCGCCGGATTGCCGTCAAGGATTTGACGCAGCGGACGGCGGGCGAGCTTCGTGGCAAGCTCTCTCAGTTTGTCGGGGTTCGCGTAGTCCGCCTTGTCCGCGTTCCAAGTGTCCATCTTGTGACCGAGCATCGCGTAGATGTCGGTCTGGCTGCAACCGCAGGCCTGCATTTCGGTCGCGCCCTGATGGCGGAAGATGTAAGCGGTCGCGAAGCCCTCGCATTGGTCGGAAATCTCGCGGTCGTCCCGCACGGCGGAATACGCGCTGCTCACCACGCCTTCCTCCACGCCGCATCGTTTGAAGGCGTCCTTGATGGCGCGATTGCCCTCGCGTTGCTTACACGGTTTGTAATACTCCTTTCCAAAACAGGCGATGGGATAGTTTTTTACGATTTCTACAGCTCTTTTCCCGCCGAGTGACGTCTCAATGCTCTTGCGCCGTTCGAGAAGAAACCGCGCCAAATATGTGGAAATCGGAACATAACGGTACATGTTTTTCGTTTTCCCGCCAATGTTTTTTGTGCGGGAGTCTTTGTCGCTCGAGCTCATGATGCGCAGCGTCCACACCGAACCGATTTTCACCAGGTCGTCGTAGGTGAGAGCCGTTCCCTCGCTGGTGCGGCACATCGCCTCCATCAGAATCATGCCGAGGAGATATTCGCCGTGCCGGTCGCACATTCTTTGAAAAAGCAGGTAGAGCTCGTACTCCTTTTCCATAGGGATACAAAACGAGTTGCCGAGCAGTTTTTTTGCGAGCCTCTTTCCTTCCAACTCGTCCGCTTCTTCTTTTGTTATCTTCCCGCGGCGCTTCCGGTCTTCCGCTTCCCCGGTGGTCGGAACATTGGAGGGCATGCCCCAAAGGAGCGTCGTGGTGTAGCCTGCGTCATAGGCCGCCTGCATGATGAGGCGCAGCATCACGAAGCAGCTTTGCGCGAGGCTCTGCGACGTGATGCCGTCGAGCGTGCGCTCCCATCGCTCCACGATGTCCTCTTCCATCAGCGATGAAAAGGGGATATCGTCTTCTTGAAACGCACGCGCCAGCGTTTCGCAAACAGCGTCATCGTACCGCTTGCAGGTAGGCTTGACCCATCCGCGGTCGTTTTGAATGGAGCGTAGCAGAGCACAGTAAACGCCCCAGAAGGTCGGTTTGCCATCGGCAGGGGTCCTCGTCCGCCATTTTGTGCTGCGCGCGCCGACGACCGGGTGTGTACGTCGCGTTTTCTGCGAGCGCCCGTTTGCTTTGACGGGTTCGCCGAGGTTTCGGAACTCATCTTTATTCATCATGTTCTTCATCGGGTTGTCCCTCCCACATACAGGTCAAGGCCGGTGCCGCTGCTCAAGGTGATATCAAAATCCCTTGTCGCCGTCCCTTGAATCAATGTACCGCTTACGATCGGCGAGGTGTGTTCCGCGCGGCAGCCGCATCCGTCGACGCGCAGAAACCGGCCGCACCAACGCTCCATCTTTTCGCAAAGGTAGGCTTGAACGATTGGAAACGTCCAGTCAACATAGGACGACGCGTAGGTGTGCGGTGGCGTCGTACCAAGCACGGCGGCGATTTCCGACTCGTTCAAGCGGCAGGTCTCGCGAAAGTGATAGGTCGCGTTTGCTCGCAGCAGGTCGCCGCGAAAGCGCCCCCACTTGGAGCCGCGTCCGAAAGGCAGATTGATGGGGTCAACCAGCGCAAGCTCCGCCAGTTTGTTTTCCAACTCTTTGACCGCATTCGGCGTCAAGCGCTTGCCATCCGCGACAAACAGCGCGTCGTCTGTCGTCGCGCCCTCTTTTTTGCGCTCGCGAATTTGCTGCGAAAGGAGCAGGCCGACTGCCTGCGGACAGGGAATGCGCCGATAGCAAAAACGTTCCGGCAGCAACGACGAAAGCTGCGGTTCACAGTATTGTTTCTGACTGTACACGCGCGAGATCTCGATCCAGATGGTCTCGCCGCTTGCCTCCGAAGTGCCTGTCGGGGCAAGCGCCGCCGCCCTTTTGACGTCGCCGATGTTCAATCCGCACAGCTCCGAGACGGTAACGCTGGTAAACGCACGTAGCAGGACGGCGCGGTGGATGGCATCCTGCGTGTTGACGCATGCCTCGACGAGCCGCGCGAACTCTTCGTCCGAAAAGCTGCGCTTGGCGAGGTTGCGAAGCGCCGTCCCCGATTCGCGCCTGCCGCTCTTGATCAGCATATTCTTCACAGGATTCTCCGGGAGCAGCCCGTCCTGTACCGCCTCGTCGAGCAAATTGCCGAGAAAGCGCCAGTAATTGCGCTCTTCCTCGCTGTATTCGCGGTGATTCTTCTGCCGGCTTGTAAGTGATTCGACGATGGTTTCCAATCTGTCTTTCAACTGCTCGTCAAACAGGCAAAGGCCGCCGACGCGCTGTCCGAATTCGCCTTCCCAATTGGCGCGAAAGACATCGACCTTACCCGCCCATTTTCTCGTGACGCGGATATCTTCCCAACGCAGAAGCAGGTAGCTCTCCAGCTTCAAGCGTGGAAATTTGCCGTCTCGCGCCAGCTGCAACAGCACGTCTCGCTGTGATAAAACGAGTTCTGCCGCCTTCCCGGCGACGGTGTCCTCAAAGACCTCGCCTTTGCGCTCGCGGACATCCTTTTGGGCGATGGTTTTCCCCGTCTCCACATCTCTTAAGTACAAGGCAGTCTTTCTGCGCCCATCACCGAGGTGAGAGTCCTTCTGACGAAACAAATTGAATCCGTGAAACGGATATGGCTTCATGCTCATGGTCATTCGCTCCTCTTTTGGAAAGAATTTCTACATTATTTTATGCGTCTGAGGGTAGCGATATAAAAATAATGTTGAATCATGGAAAAAGGAGTCGCGATTTGATCGCGACTCCTTTTCAGACAATGTGAATTTTATCCCAGTTCAAATCGCTTTGAACTTTCGGAAATCATTCGGCTCTCTTTTTCGAGGGCGCATGCGTCACAGTTTGTACCGATTTTTTCTCCGATTTGCCCTCAATTTCGGTACAAGCCATTTGAAAAAACCAGCTTTCACGCATCACCCGCTGACAGAAAACTATCTATAAGTTGCAAAA
>CAMVGI010000169.1 GCA_947166955.1 uncultured Clostridia bacterium
CGTTATGAACATTCTGCTCGATCCGCTCTTTATGTTTGTGCTTTTGCCAAAGGGCTGCGAGGTGCTCGGCGCGGGCGTGGCGACCATGCTGTCCAACGTGATCTCCTGCGCCTACTTCGTTGTGATTTTTCGCAGAGTGCGTGAAAGCACGGTACTGGAGTTTCCCCGAAAACTCGAACGGCTCGGAAGCGAGCATACCCGCGACTTATACTCCGTGGGCCTTCCGGCGGCGTTCGCGATCTTTCTCTTTGATTTGGTGACGATGTTCATCAACCGTCTGACTGCGGCTTATGGGGACATCACGCTGGCCGCCATGGGAATCGTGCTGAAGCTGGAGCGGCTTCCGCTCAACATCGGGCTCGGAGTATGCCTGGGTATGGTGCCGCTGGTGGCGTACAACTATGCCTCAAGGAATTATAGGCGCATGGAGCGTTTCGTTTCCCTGGCAAGGCTCGCCGTCCTCGGCATTTCCTGCGTCTGCGTTCTGCTGTTCTGGTTTTTCCCTACGCCGATCGTCAGCGTCTTCGTGAAAGATCCGGTGAAGAACGAAGAAACCGTGCGGTTTGCCGCGTCGTTTTTGCGGGGACGGTGCCTTGCGATGCCCTTTATGCTGCTCGGCTATCACGTCGTCAACTTTATGAACGCGGTGGGTCGGGGCAAGACGTCCTTTTTGCTGGCGGTGATCCGCCATCTGCTGTTGATCATCCCTTTGCTGCTCCTGATGAATGCCCTGTTTGGACTCAGCGGGCTTGTTTGGGCGCAGGTCGCGGCAGACATTCTAAACGCCGCGATCGCGGCGCTGATCTTTCGAAGGGTAAAATCGGAGCTGACGATCGCAGGATAAAGCCGCGGACAAACGGCGGAAGAAAAGGAGCGACGACGATGATCCTGGAGACGGAACGCCTGATCCTGCGTTCGTGGGAAGAATCGGATGCGGAGGATCTGTATGAATACGCAAAGGACCCGCAGGTCGGCCCAATTGCGGGCTGGCCTGCGCATACGAGCGTGGAAAACAGCAGGCAGATCATACGTGAAGTGCTGTCCGAGCCGGAAACCTATGCGATGGTATGGCGGGAAACAGGGCAACCGATCGGCTGCATCGGGCTCAAGTTCGGCAAGGAAACCGATCTGACCGACGAGGAAGACGAGTGCGAACTCGGCTACTGGCTGGGCGTACCGTACTGGGGCAGAGGCATTATGCCGGAGGCGGTTCAAAGAATGCTCCGGCACGCCTTTGAGGATCTTGCGGTCAAAAAGGTGTGGGCCGGTTATTATGACGGGAACGTGAAATCCAAAAGAGTGCAGGAAAAGTGCGGCTTTCGATACCGGTGGACGACTGAGGATGTAGACGTTCCGCTGATGCATGAAAAGCGCCGGGGGCATGTCAATTGCCTGACGCGGGAAGAATGGCTGAGCGCCGATTTGGCAGGATAGAGTTCGTGAAATCAAAACTTGCCGTTTCACATCGGAGCTTGTCCTACGGAGGAAAAACATGAATGAGATTTGGATGAAACTATATGAGGCGGCAAAGGCGGTTCAAAATCCGATAGTCATATCGGAAAGAATGGAAGCCGGAGGCGTTGCGGCAGCGATCGAATCCACAAACGGAAATATATATGTCGGCGTCTGCGTTGATACCGCATGCAGCCTCGGGATTTGCGCGGAGCGCAATGCAATGCTCAACATGATCACGAACGGTGAACATGAAATAAGGCGAGTTCTTGCTATTATGCCCGACGGCAAAACAGGCGCTCCGTGCGGCGCATGTCGCGAGTTTATGACCCAGTTAATGCCCAGAAAATATCAGAATGTGGAAATAATGATGGATTATGAGACCGGCAAAACCGCGACGCTTGGCGAATTGACGCCGGAGTGGTGGGTCTAGCCAAAATCTGGCCGCACAAATTCCAACTTGTTGAGGAAAGCAAATGATGAAAAGAAATACGGTCAAATCGTGCTGGGCTCTTTTTGCGGTGCTGATTCTTGTACACGGTCTGGAAGCCGTTGTGCTTCGTACGGATGAGACCGTGCTGGGCGAAAACTGCGTCAACAAGCTCTTTGGCATCCTTGTTCTTTTTGCTGTTTTGCGGCGCCTCAAGTGGAAATGGTCGGATATCGGCTTCGCGAGAACAGGGTTTGCCAAAAGCGTGTGCATCGGTTTGATGCTTGGCGTCGCTTCATTTGCCCTTTCATACAGCGCCGAGCTCCTGCTTCTGAAAAGTCGGGGACAAAGCGCTCGCCTCGGCATTTTCACGACGGGCTTTTCCCTGACGGGAGAGGCGGCGGTCCACACCGGCGTCGGCTTTATCCTGATGTGCGTGCTCTTTAACATCGTCAACGTGATCATGGAGGAAGGGACGTTTCGGGGGCTTTTTTACCACATCGTCGCCGTCGATCATTCGCAGCGGTATGCCCTGCTGTTTCAGGCGCTTTTGTTTGGACTCTGGCATATCGTAACGCCGCTTCACAATCTGATCGACGGGGACATCGACGCGGCTTCGTTCGCTGCCTTGAGCGTCGGATACGTCATTCTCGCCGGAATGATGGGCGTGAAATGGGAACTGATGTATCGGATGACCGGAAACCTGTACGCGGGGATGGCGGATCATTTCTTCAACAACTGCATTGCGACGAATCTGCTTCATGTGATAACGGAAAGCGGGACGGACGAAATGATGATCGTTCGGGTCGCGATCGCGCAGCTTCTCTCGTTTGCCGTTGTCACAGCGGCGTGGAAGAAGACGGAGAACCGCAATATCAACGAATAGTCGCCGGAGTGATAGCAATGAGTATGTTTTTGACGCTTGCGTACCTGTTTTTCCTCGGATCGTTATTTGGGTGGGTACTGGAGCTTTTCTTTCGCAAGTTCTTTTCGGGCGCGAATCCGGAGCACAAGTGGATCAATCCCGGCTTTTGCGTGGGACCGTACTTGCCTTTGTACGGAAGCGGCCTGTGCATCCTGTATCTGCTCGCATTTATAGGGGACGCAACGGGAATCGAAAATGATATGTTCGGGAGGGCCCTTTTGTTTCTGGGGATGGCGGTCAGCATGACGCTGATCGAGTACATCGCCGGTATCGCACTGCTCAAGTGGATGAAGCTGCGGCTCTGGGACTACACGAAGCAGCCGGGCAACATACAGGGTTTGATCTGCCCGCTTTTTTCCTTTTTTTGGGCCGCTCTCGGCGCGGTATACTATTTTCTGGTACATCCGCACATCCTTAATGCGCTCGACTGGCTTGCAAACAATTTGGCGTTCTCGTTCGTGATAGGATATTTCTTCGGGGTATTCACAATAGACGTAGCATACTCCTGCCATCTGGTGGCGCGCCTCAAGCGTTTTGCGGACGAGAATGAGGTTGTCGTGAAGGTGGAGGAACTCAAGGCACACCTCCATGCCGTTCGGGAACGTGCAAATCTCCGCCAGAGGTTCTTTCTGCCGCTTCAGACCACGCGACCGCTGCATGAGCATTTGCGCGAGGCAGTAACCGCGCTGGAGGAGATCCATCGTCGCTCATGAAAAGAAGAAACGAAGAAATAGAATCCATACTCTCCGAACTGAAGCAGGATCCGCAGGTGTTGCGCATGAAGGACTATGTTCAGCATGGAAGCGTCACCACCTATGAACACTGCGAGAGAGTGGCCCGTGCGTCATGCAGCCTCAACAAACGCCTGCACCTCAAAGCCGATGCAAAAAAACTGGTGCGCGGCGCGATGCTCCATGATTTCTACCTGTACGACTGGCATAAGCAGGACGGAACGCACCGCTGGCACGGTTTCCATCATGCCGACCGGGCGGCGGATAACGCAAGGAACCTGCTGGGCGCGACCGAAGAGGAATGCCAAATTATCCGCAGCCATATGTGGCCGCTGACGCCGACGAAGATCCCTCGAAGCCGCGAGGCGTGGATCGTTTGCATCGCGGACAAGTGGTGCTCTCTGATCGAAACGATTTTTTACCGATAGACGATGGGAGAGAGTACGATAGAAGGAGAGGACGAAAGATGGGACTGCTTGACAATACCCGCAAGCCCGACATCAATGAGGGCGTCAGAACCTGCGCCGCCACGGCGGGCGCGATGCTGCTGGACGTGCGCAATCCGGATGAGTACGCCTTGGGACATATTCCCGGCAGCGTCAATCTGCCGCTTTCGGAGATTCGGACGGCGGAGGATCGGATTCCCGAACCGGACACGCCGCTGTTCGTCTACTGCCTTTCGGGCGCGCGCAGCAACCGTGCGGTCGCGGAGCTGCAAGACATGGGCTACACAAATCTCCACAACCTCGGTGGGATCAGCAAGTGGAGCGGAGAGATCGAGAAATGACGGACTTTTCATATTGCAAGCTGGAGATATTCATCCCCGAAACGCATCT
>CAMVGI010000170.1 GCA_947166955.1 uncultured Clostridia bacterium
ATTCACACCCGCGTCCAGCGCAAGCTCGCGCACCGCCGGCAGCCGTTCGCCCGGCGCGTAGGCGCCGGAAACGACGGCAAGCGCCAAGCGCTCGTAGAGCTGCGTGTAGATCGGGGCGTCCGTTCGAAATTCCCAGTCCATTTGTTCTCCTTTCTTCGTGTCGTTGTATTGGTGTATTAAGTGATTAGTACAATAATACGCTTATATGGATTTGTCAAGTGCTTTTTTGAAAAAAGACAAAAAATTTTCGGAGCCTCCGATCGCGCCGGATGCTCCGAAAAGGATTCGATTTCTTATTGTATTATATGGTTAGTACAGCTTCAATGCGTCGCCAACATCGACGCGGTCTTGGTCAGCACGCCCACGAGCAGCTTGTATTCGCTCGGCGAGGACCTGTGCAGCGGGAGCAGAAGATCGACCGCGCTGTGGATCTTCTGATAGTCCGTGCGCGTGAGCGCATCGGCCTCGATGTGCCGGCACACCGTATTGTAGTCCCTGCGCATGTCTTCGCTCAGGCTGGGCGAGGTGAAATAGGCGCCGAGCAATCCCTCCAGCACAGCGGCCTCTTCCGACAGATATGGCATGTACTCCCCTCCAATCACACAAGATGTAGTATATACAATGCGGGCGTGAATTGCAAGAGGGAATTTGGCTCATTTGTATAAAATCGCGCCTTGCTCTTCCCAAACGCGGCGTTGTCTGTTATCATAATACAATCATACACCGATGCAAAAACAGCGAAAGGAGGCGCTTCCATGCGCAGGGAAACCAAAGAGCTCGCGCTTGCCGGCACGCTCGCGGCGCTTGCCGTGGTGCTGCTGTGCCTCGGCGGGATCGTGCCGCTGGCGACCTACGCCGTTCCCATCCTCGCCTCCGTCGCGATCCTCGTCGCGCGGGAGGAGTGCCGCGCGTCTTATGCGCTCGGCTGCTTCGTCGTCTCCGCCGCGCTGGGACTGCTGCTCTCGCCGGACAAGGAGGGCGCGACGCTCTTCGCGTTCCTCGGCTACTATCCCCTGCTCAAGCCGAGGCTGGACGCGCTGCGTCCGCGCGCGCTGCGCCTGCTCGCCAAGTTCGCGCTGTTCTGCGTCGCGGTGGGCGCGATGTACGCGCTGCTCATTTTTGTGTTCCGGCTTGAGGCGGTCGCGCGGGAATTCGCCGAGACCTCCCCCGCCCTGCTGGCCGCGACCGTCGCGCTCGGCGTGCTGGTCTTCGCGCTTTACGACCTGGCGCTCCTGCGTCTGGCCGAATTCTATCGGCGGCGCAGAGTCCGCCGCTGACGCCCGACTGCGTGTCGGGCGCTTTTTTCTTGACAAGGCGCCGAAAGAGGCATATGTTTATTCTATGACAGCTTCTCATGGTAAAGGGGCCTTTTATGGAGAGCAAAAAACTGGAAGCGCTGCTCATGGCGGCGGACCTCGGCAGCTTCACCAAGGCGGCGGAGGTGCTGGGTTACACGCAGTCGGGGCTGACGCACATGATGAACTCGCTGGAGCGCGAGATCGGATTCGCGCTGCTCGACCGCGGACGCCACGGCGTACGCCTGACGGCGGAGGGCGAAAAGCTCGCCCCGCTGATGCGTGAGCTGCTGCGGGCGGACGCGGCGCTGGACGGCGCGGTGGCGCAGCTTTCGGCGTCGCGCGGCGACACCATCCACACCGCCGCCTACGCGAGCCTCGCCATGCACTGGCTGCCGACCATCATCCAGGCGTTCCGCGCCGACAACCCGAGCGTGGACGTCGACATCCGCATGGCGGACGACGTGGTCGCGCCCTACACCCTGCTCGCGCAGGGAAAAATGGACGTCATCTTCGTCAGCCGGCAGGAGGGGCAGGCCTCCTACGATTGGGTGCATCTGCGGGACGACCCGATGTACGCCGTGCTGCCGCGCGATTATCCCACGGAGGGCCGCACGGTCTTTCCGCTCCATGAATTTGACGGCAAGGACTTCCTCATGCCCGCGCAGGGCTTCGACAAGGACATTCTGCGCATCTTCAACCGTGAGGGCGTGCACGCCAACATCCGCCCGAACGTGGTGGACGATGCGACGGTGGTGAACATGGTCGAGCACGGCCTCGGCATCAGCATGATGACGGAGTTGACGCTCAAGGGCCGCACCGAGCGCGTGCTGACGCTGCCGGTCGAGCCCGCCGCCTCGCGCGAGCTGGGCGTCGCCGTGCGTTCGCTCGCGGACGCGCCGGAGATCGTCCGGCGCTTCATCGAATACACGCAGCGCACCGTGCGCGAGCTGTCGCAGTAAAGGAGAATGAGCGATGCTGAGCTTTCGACCCGTAACGCAGCGCGATCTTCCGCGGCTGCGTCGATATTACGCGGCGTGCGACTACCGCCTTTGCGAATACTCCGCGCTCGTCAAGCTGATGTGGCGGGACTATCTGCACTCGGATTGGGCGGAGGCGGCGGGCTGCCTCGTCATCCGCAACCGCATCCGCGGCAAATACCGCTTCGACTATCCCGTTCCCGGCCCCGACGGGGACGTGGAGGCCGCGCTGTCCGAAATCGAGCTTTGGTGCGTGGACAACGCCGTGCCGCTCGCGTTCTACTTCCTGCCGACGGAGGCGGCGCGGGAGCTGCTTACGCGCTATCCCCGCTTCCGGAGCGCAAATCTGCGCTCATGGCGCGACTATCTCTACGAGGTCGAATCCCTGCGCGACTATCCCGGGCGGCGCTATTCCGGACAGCGCAATCACGTCAACAAATTCCGCAAGCTCTACCCCGACGCGGTCTTCCGCCCGCTCGGCAAGGGCGACGAGGCGCTGGTGGAGCGATTCTGGAACGACTACGACGGAGAATTTGCCAAAGAATCGGAGATGGCGCGCCGCGAAGAGTGGCTCGCCAAGCGGATGCTCAAGCTGATGGGGCGGAGCGACTTCCCCACCGGCGGCATGATATTGGACGGCAAGCTGCTCTCGCTCGCCATGGCGGAGCGCTGCGGCGACACGCTGCACATCCACATCGAAAAGGCGCTCTACAGCTATGAGGGCGTGTACCCCGCGACGGTGCAGGCATTCGCGCAGCGCTTTGCGACCGACGGCGTGCGCTGGCTCAACCGCGAGGACGACGCCGACGACCGCGGGCTTCGCACCTCCAAGCTGCAATACCTCCCCGCGATGCTCGCGGAAAAGTACTGCTTCGACGTGGAAAACGAACTGTACGCGCTCGACGAGATCCCGACGCTCCGCACGAAGCGCCTGACCCTCTCCGCGCTGACGGAGGCGGACAAGAGCGTTTACAACGCGCTCTGCCTCGACGACGAGCGCAACCGCTATTGGGGCTACGACTACCGCGACGATTGGAAAGGCGAGCCGCTGGAGGACTACTTCCTCGACGTAACGCGGCAGGACTTTGCCGCGCACACCGCCGTAAACTTCGCCGTGCGGCTTCACGGCAAGTGCATCGGCGAAGCGATACTCTACCGCTTTGACGGCAGGGGCGGCGCGGAGCTGGGCTGCCGCATCGTGCCGGAGCACGCGGGCAGCGGCTACGGCGCCGAGGCGTTTGCCGCCGCGGCGGATTGGGCGCTCTACGGGCTGCACCTCGCCCACGTCGTCGCCAAGTGCTACAAGGAAAACGACGCGTCGTACCGCATGCTCTCGTCCTGCATGCGCCGCAGCGGCGAGGACGAAAAGTTCTACTATTTTAATAAAGAGGTCTGACGCGGCATAAGAACGCAAGCCTCCGGACATACTAGGAAAAACTGGTATGTCCGGAGGCGTTTTCATGCTCTTAACCAAGGATTTTGATTGCAGCGTCCGCCAGCTCGACCGCGTACTCGGCGTGGGACACTGCTTCGACGTGGTCGCGCGCGACCTGTACGCCGGACGGCGGCGCTGCCGCGTCTACACCATCGACGGCTACGGCGACGGCGCGGTGCTCGAACGCGTTCTCGCCAATCTCCAGCGCGTCCCCTCCACTGTGGAGGCGCAGAGCATGGAGGAGTTCATCGACCGCTACGTGAGTTTCGCGCAGGTGGACGCCGAGAGCGACCTCGAATCCGCCGTACTCGGCGTGTTCCTCGGCAAGACGCTGCTGCTCGCCGAGGGCTTCGCCCCCTGCGCGCTCATCGACGCCAAGGAGTACCCCGCCCGCGGCGTGGAGGAGCCGTCGTCCGGCAAGGTGCTGCGCGGCGCGCACGACGGGATGTGACTGGAGTTCAGACGTGTGCTCTTCCGATCTCATCCGCGACCCGCGTCTGACGCTGGAGGGGCATCAGATCAGCGAGCGCTCGCACACGGACGTGGCGCTGTGCTATCTGGAGCACAAGGTCGACCGCGACCTGCTCGAAGAGATCCGCCGCAAGCTCGACGCCATCGACGTGCGCTCGATCTCCATGAGCCAGGAGAGCATCGCCGAGG
>CAMVGI010000171.1 GCA_947166955.1 uncultured Clostridia bacterium
GTTCCGTCTGCCGTGCCTGTGTCTCGCTTTTGCCTTCCGCAGCTTTCGCCGCGCCGCGTAAGCCGTTTGCCACATACTGCCCGCCTTGGCCGACGCCACCGAGCAGCATGCCGATCGCGCCGTCCTCGATGATCTGATCGACGTTGTAGCCCTCCCAGTTTCCCGTGACGACCTTCTCGGCAATCGGTCCCAGGATGTCCGCCGCGACCTCCTCCAAGCCCTCGCCGACCATGCCTGACGGGAGCGAGGTAAAACCCAAGCGCCCCGCCGTATGGCGGAACGCTTGGGTTTTTGTTTTACGGTTCGCGGAATCCGCCGAACTCGTCCATAAGCTTACGAAGCTCATCGGAATAGGGTGTTTCGGATTGCTGAGTTTGTGGCGAATGCTGTCGCAGGACATCGGTGCGGGAAGCGGAAACTTGTGATTTTTCCGCCGCTTTCTGTTTTGCCGCCTCAATCATCGACTGCCACGCGTTTTTTACGGCATCATAATCATGGAACATGCTTGAAATATCACGGGTCCCATCGTACAAATGGCCGCTGATATAGCCGCACAACTCATTAAGCAGTTTCTTTCTGTGCGACGGTTTGGAAATATCGAAACCATCGCCAAAATACCAATCGACAATTGTTGCTATGTATGTGCTTGCATCTTCGCTTCCTAAATTCAAATTAGCTATGACCTCGTCCTCAAACGCAAGCGCCTGTGGATTGGAACTGTTAATCATTGAATGCGCCATTTCATGCGCCGCAATTTCTCTTGCAGACAAAGTGTCATCAATGTAATTGAAAATACCAACCGTCCCATCATTCAACGTACTTGCCACACCACCCCCATAAACAGTACTCTTTCCGTCGTTTGCCTGTAATGTGCCGTCATAAACAAACGACGTAACGCCAAGCGTCTCTAGTTCCTCCACGACCGCCTGTGCGTTTGCGCTTTGCTCGCTTACAGAAACAGGTCGGTATCCGTATCTTGCTCCATCGGTTTCTCGGATGATGCGCCCTTCTCGATCCATTCTTTGAGCGAATTCAGATCCGCTTTCAGTTTTTCCTCCGATGGACGATTTGGATGTTTCGTCCCGCAATATGTGGCTATATGCTTCTCGATCCAGTTCATATCCCGACTTGACATTGTTCGTGTCCTCCGCTTCGCTTGATGATTTTATTGTACCTCCATCTTTTTCAGACTGCAAGAGCGAATAAGTCTCACGCCCGCCTCTCGCGTTCTCGGCCGTACCGCCGATTCCGCCGAGCGCCGCGCCGAGAAGCGCGCCGTAGAGCAGATCGCTTGCCTCCAGCTCGCTGTAGTTCTCGCCCATGCGCTTGCCGTTGTAGATCGTCTTCAGCGCGGGGTCGAGCGCGCCGCTCACCAGCTCCTCCGTGCCCTCGCCCGCGCTTGACGCGGCGACGTTCAGCGCCTTGCGTACCTTCGGGTTTTTCGACGCGCGGCGGATCACATTGTCCACGATCTTGTCCGCCGCGCCCTCGCCGTAAAGCCCCGCGAGGCCGTCGAACATTTTTTCGCTCGCCACTTCCGTCAGCGCGCTTACGCCGCCGTAGGCCATCGCGTCCTCGAAGCTTGCGCCGTTTCGGCGCGCTTTCTGCGAGCTTGACCCCATTGTGCGCGCCGCCATCGGTATGATCGACGCACCCGGGATCGGGGACATCAGCGCGTCGCCCGCCATCTGCGTGCCGGATACGCCCGCGTCGACGAGGAAGCCCGTCACTTTCCCCCCGCCTTGCTTCGCCCGCGCGATATCCGCCGCCGAGCTGTCCGACAGTTTATCGGCGGCGTCCCACACATTTTCCGCCGCGCGCTCGTTTGTGCCGCCGCTTTCGTAGGCGTCCCGATATGCGTCGATGCGCCTGTTCAAGTCGCCTATCACATGGTACGCGGTATCGCGCTCGGACGCGCTCGCCAACGGGTCGTTCAACACGTCTTGGTAGGCGTCGATGGTATCCTGCCACGCGCTGATCTCGCCACCCGTCTGCTGCCGCTGACGCGCCGCCTCACCGTAAAGCGCATTGCCCGCGTTGTTGGTATAAGCCGACGCGGAGCCTTTTGTTCCGCCCGAAACCGTTTTCCAAATCCGCTCGCCGACCGACGGCATATCAGTTTCCTCCCGCCGTGATTCGCTCGGCACGAGCAGCTTGTCCATCTCGTCCGCGCGCTCGGTTTCCAGCGCGCGTTTTTTCATTCGCGTGCGCTCCGCTTCCCAAGCAGACTTTTCCTGATAGTCCGCGGGGACGGACGCCGTTTTTGCCAAGCGCGCGCATTCCGCCTCCCACGCGGATTCCTCCTGATAGTCGGCAAAGGGCGGGAGCGTCCGCGCGGAGCGCGGCGGGCTTTTGCCCGCCGCTTTTTCGAGTTCGTCCAATACGTCCATATGTCACCTCGCGCCGTAATCGGGATCGCCGTACTGATAGTAGTTCCAATCCCGCAGCATCTGCCCCGTCAGCCGCCCGCGCTTCGCCGCGTCGTACGCCTGCGCCGACGAGAACACCGGCACGTAGGCGGGTTCCTCCTTCTCCGGCAGCAGCGCCTCCGCCTGCGCGCGCGTGATGCCTGCGAGCGCGAGCGTCTCGTCGTCCGGCATGCGGCCTTGCGCGAGCATCCGCCCCGCAAGCGTGCGCGCCCACGAACGGCGCTCCTTTTCCGCCGCGCGCTCCTCCTGCTCGCGCTGCGATCGCTCGGCGCGTTCATACTGCTCCTGACGCTCCCGCTCCGCCTTGCGTTCCTTCGCCTCCTGCGCGTAGAGCGCGGCGCGCTCCTTCGCCTCCTGCGCCGCGGCCTTCGCGTTGTTGATACCGCCCGTGAGGCGCGCCTGCGAGATCGCGCGGTCGAATTCGCCGAGCGTTTCGCGGCGGCTCTGCTCGATGCGCCGCAGCTCGTCCGCATACGCCGTGTTCAGCCCGAGGAGCGTGCTCTCCGCCGCGCCGCCGGTGACGCCGCGCGCGCCGAGATACTGCCCGATGTCGCGCTGCGCGTCCATCTTGTCGCGATACGCCTGACGCGCGTAGTCGTCATAGCCGCGGTCGGCCTTTTCCCGCTGCGCCGAGAGATCGAAAACCGCCTGCTCCACCGCCGCGTCGTTCGCCGCTCTCTGCGCGTCGTACGCCGAGGGCCAGCCCGTTCCCGCGCCGTCGTAGGCGGATGCGTAGCCGTCCGTCGAGCGCGGCCTTCTGCCCGTGTCGTTGTCTCCGCCGTTCCAATCGCTCAGCCCGCTCGTATCCGGCGGCGTCCACGTCTCGCCGCGCAGCGCGGCGTCCTTGTCCTGCGCGTGCGCGCTCATCGTCGTTCCGGCGTAGTTCGCGTGGTTCGGATTGACCGCCGACACCGCGTAGCCCTGATCGTTGTAGGTCACGTTCATGCCGTTGGAATAGACCGTCCGCCCCGCCAGATCCTCGTTGCGGCTCATGTCCGGCATCTTGATCGAATATGCCATGTTTTTCACCCCCTTTCCCTTGTCATTCGTAAAGCCCCGCGCGATCGTTCACGACCAGCACGCGCAGCATGTCTGCGGTGAGGTCGAGTCCCTCTCCGTTGCCTCGCAGGAAGTCCTTTTTCAGCAGTTTTTCCACCGTCGGCGCGGCGTAAGCCGCGTCTTTTTTGATCTCTTCAAGGGTCTGATAGCGTTTCATCTCTTCCTCCAATTCCCGCGGTATGATATAGATGGGCCGTGCGTATCTGAGTTTGCGCGTGCGCCGCTGCACGTATCCGCCGTCGCCGTCGCTGCCGTTCGACGTGTTTCCGTCGATGGTCGTGATCGCATCCGCCGTCTTGCTTTCAAAAAGCCCCGTGTGATCGGTATCGCAGGCCGTGCCCTTGAAGTCGAAGATGACGACACACCCGCGCACGGGTTTGTTCGTGATGCACTCCGGCTGATTCTTGCGATACCAACGAAGCAATTCGCCGCAGCTCGCCGTCTTGAACGGAAGGTCGGCGCCGCAGACGTGGTACGCCCATTGGACGAACTCCATACACCACGGCTGCCCCTGCAAGCCATACCACTCGCCGTACTTGGTGCGCCTGCCCGCGCCCTCGTGATACCCGATTTCCCTCGCCGCGATGGCGAGCAGCTCCTCACCCGTTGCCATTGGCCTTGTTGTACTGCGCCGTACTGACGCCGATCAGCATGCCGAGAAACAGCGCAGCGGCGTTGATGGTCTCCACGATCTGATCCGTGTTCGGAATGCCCCAGATCGCGCCCAGTTTCGAGAACAGATACGCGACCGCGGGCAGCGCGATCAGGCAAAACCATTTAAGAACATCGTACGTTCTGTTTGTCAGGATCGGTTTCATATCGTTTGGAGGTTGGTTATTCGTTTCGTCTTAGTCATCTCCCAACAGGAG
>CAMVGI010000172.1 GCA_947166955.1 uncultured Clostridia bacterium
GTCTCGATGACAATGCCGCGCAGCTTTTCGGTCATGATGGACTCGAACAGCTCGAATTGGATGCCCGGGAAGACCTTGATGACGCCGATGGGGACGTTTTCCAGCAATTGCAGCCGCAGTTCGCCCTCCGGCGGCGGCAGCAGCGCGCTTTTTCGGTAGCGGATGGAGATGCCCGCCTCCGCGAGCGCGGGATAGTTGGGCGAAACGAAGGCGATCAGCCCGTCGGCGGAATATTTCGTCGCGCGGTTGCCGCGCAGCAGCTGACCGCCGAAGTAGAGGCAGACCTCGTGCACGCGCTCGTCCGCGGCGATGAGGATGGACGTGATGAGATTGTCGCGCCCGTCGCTGCGCACCTCGCACAGCGGGATCTGCGAGCCGGTGAGCACCACGGGCTTTGCGAGGTTTTCGAGCATGAACGAGAGCGCCGAGGCGGTGTAGGCCATCGTGTCGGTGCCGTGGAGCACGACGAAGCCGTCGTAATCGGCGTACTTCCCCGCGATCAGCCGCGCGATCTTGTTCCACTCGTTCACCGCCACGTTCGACGAGTCGAGCAGCGGCGACATCTCATAAAGCTCCCACTCCGGCATCTCGTCGGCGTGCAGCGCGGGGATCGCGTCCAGCGCCGCGCGGAAGTACCCCTCCTTCGGCGCGTAGCCGTTTTCCGTACGCACCATGCCGATGGTGCCGCCGGTATAGATGATGAGGATTTTTTTCACGGGCGCCTTCTCCTTTCCGGCTCCTCGATGAAGCCCGCATAGAGCGCAAGCAGCGCCGCGCTGAGCAGTACGCCGCCGAGGATATCGGTAAACCAATGCACGCCCGAGGCGAGGCGTCCGAACACCGTGAGCGCGATCACGAGCGCCCCCGTGCCCTCCGCCGCGGCGCGCAGGCCGCGCTGGTTCCTTCCGCCGAGATACCGCTGCGCGAGCAGGATCGCGCTGCCCATCACCACGCAGACGAGCATCGTGTGCGACGACGGGAACGACGCCTCCACATGCGCCTCGTCCGGCATGACGACGGGCCGGTAGTTGACGATTGCGACCTCAAAAAGCGCATAGAACACAGCCACAAGCGCATAGAGGATGCCGAGCGCGCCGATCTCGCGGTCGACCTTCCAAAAGCTTTTGCGCCGCGCGAGCTGCACCAGCCCCACGAGCGCAAACGCCGCCGCGACGCCGATGGCGAGAAGCCCGAACCCCTGCGTGAGTTTGTACCAGGCGAGATGGAACCCGAACGCGTCGCGCACGGCGGCGTTGAGGTGCGAAAGCCCGATCTCCGTCCCCTCCGGCCCGATCGCCGCCACGTCGACGGTCTTGACGAGAACGATCAGGATGAAAAACAGCGCCCAAAATACGCCCGAGAGCGCAAAGCCTTTTTTACGGTTCATACAGTACTCCCCTGAATCAAAATTTTTTCATTGTGCCCGCTTTGCAGGGCAAGCCGCTTGTGAAACTCAATTCGTTTCCGCCCGCGTCAACTGCACGACCGCCTCGACATGGTCGACGCGCGGGAACATATCCACCGCGCAGGCGTGCTTCGCGGTATAGCCCAGCTCCGCGAAACGCTTGACGTCGCGCGCGAGCGTCGCGCTGTCGCACGAAACGTAGACCACGCGACGCGGCGCCATGTCCGCGATCGACGCGATCACGTCCGGAGCAAGGCCCTTGCGCGGCGGGTCGACCGTCACCACGTCGGGCTTCAGACCCTCCGCGGCAAGCTTTGCCGCCACGTCGGACGCGTCGCCGCAGAAAAACTCCGCGTTCCCGATCCCGTTGCGCGCGGCGTTCCCTTTTGCGTCCTCCACCGCCTCCGGCACGATCTCCGCGCCGATCACGCGTCTGACGCGCTTTGCCATCGACAATCCGATGGTGCCCGCGCCGCAGTAGAGGTCGAGCAGCGTCTCCTCCCCGCTCAGCTCCGCAAACTCCGTCGCCTTGGCGTACAGCTTTTCGCACTGCGCGTGGTTGATCTGATAGAACGACGGCACCGACAGCCGGAACGTGAGGCCGCAGAGCTTATCCTCGATGTAGTCCCTGCCCCAGAGCGTGCGGTAGCGCTCGCCGAGCACGACGTTCGTGCGCTCCGTATTCACGTTCAGAAGCACGCCCACCGTCTTCGGCACCGCGCCGCGCAGCGCGCGCGCCAGTTCTTTTTCAAACGGGAGCGTATCGTCGTTCACGACGACGCACAAAAGCGACTCGCCGCGCTGGTTGTTGCGCACAAAAAGATGACGGACGTGCCCCGTCCCCGTCGTCTCGTCGTAGCCGGAGACGCCGTACTGCGCCATCCACTCGCGCAGCGCGTCCGCCGCCGCCTCCGCCGACGGATGCACCAGCAGGCAGTGCTCGGCGTTGATGACCTCGTGCGTGCGCGCGCGGTAAAAGCCCACGGCGCCGCGGGGCGAGACCGGCCAGATCGACTTGTTCCGGTAACGGAACACCGAATCCGCGCCGATGATCTCCTCGACCGCCACCTCGCTTCCGCCGATGCGCCGGAGCGCGTCGCTCACGCGCTGCAGCTTGAGCTGCTTTTCCTCGGCGTACTCGGCGTGCCGGTAGGTGCAGCCGCCGCAGCGCGGATAATACGGGCAATCCGGCTCCATGCGATGGGCGGACGGCTCGATCAGCTCCTGCACCTTGGCGTAGGCGACGTTCTTGTTCGCCTTGAGGATCTGGACGCGGCAGCGCTCTCCGCGCAGCGCTCCGGCGACGAAAACGACGCGGCCGTCGATCCTTGCGACGCCCGCGCCGCCGCCCGCATAGCTCTCTATGCGGGCGGTATAGGTCTCGTTTTTCTTCAGTTCCGTCTTATCCGTATGCTCCACCGCTTCCATTATTTCCACTTTTCAAGCAGCGCCCGGATCTGCGAGGTGAGCCGCGCCATGTCCTTGTTCGCCATCCCGCGGCTGCCCTTGATAAAGTAGAGCAGCTCCTCCGCGGCGGCAACCAGCTTGTCGTAGATAACGTCGGCGCGCTTGCGAGCCTCGGTCTTGCGGCGCTCGGGCATATAGCCGTTCTCAAGATCGACGCCGTTCGCCAGATCGAAGCAGGCGGTAAACATCGGCGCCTCCGTCGTGAAGCCGAGCGAACGCAGTTCCTCCGCAAACGCGGGGGCAATATCCTCGTCGCCGTGAACGACGAACACCTTTTCGGGCTTTGGGTCGAACGATTGGATCCATCCGACGAGGTGATCGTGGTCCGCGTGCGCGGACAGGCCCTTGAAATTGACGATCTTCGCGCGCACCGCGACCTCTTCGCCGAAGAGCTTGACGCTGTCCGCGCCGTCGATGATGCGGCGGCCCAGCGTGCCGGGCACCTGATAGCCCACGAACACGACCGTGCAGTTGTAGCGCCAGAGGTTGTGCTTCAAATGGTGGCGGATACGGCCCGCGTCGCACATGCCGGAGGCGGAGATGATGACCTTGGGCGTGGGGTCGTCGTTCAAAAGCTTGGACTCCTCGCCCGACTCGACCATGTGCAGGTTCGTAAAGGAAAACATGTGCTTGTCGTCGGTGTTGAGGTCCAGCGAAGCCTCGTCGACATAGCCGCGCACGTCGCCGCAGAAGATCGACGTGGCCGCCTTGGCGAGCGGCGAGTCGATGTAGACCGGAAAGTCCGGCACGGACTTCACAAGCCCCCGCTCCTTGATGCGGCGGATGAAGTACAGCAGCTCCTGCGTGCGGCCCACGGCAAACGACGGGATGATGACGTTTCCGCCGTTCCCGATGGTCTGGTCGATGATCTCGGCGAGGCGGCCCTCATAGTTCCAATCGCCCTCGTGGTTGCGGTTGCCGTAGGTGGACTCCATAAGCACATAGTCCGCGTGCTTCAAAAGCTCCGGCGCGCGCAGGATCGGCTGCGACTCGTTGCCGATGTCGCCCGAAAAGACGACCGTTTTCATCACGTCGCCCTCGGTGAGCACCATCGTGATGCTCGCCGAGCCGAGCAGATGCCCCGCGTCGGTGAACGTGACCTCCACGCCCTCGCACAGCTCCACGGTCTCGTGATAGTCGCACGAGCGCAGGTATTGCAGCGCCGCCTGCGCGTCCGCGATGGTGTAAAGCGGCTCCACCGGCTCACGTCCGGCGCGCTCGCCCTTGCGGTTCATGTATTCCGCTTCGCTCTCCTGAATGTTCGCGGAGTCGAGCAGCATGATCTCCAGCAATCGCGCGGTGAGCCGCGTGGTCAGGATCTCGCCCTGAAAGCCCTGCTTGACAAGCAGCGGGATACGGCCGGAGTGGTCGATGTGCGCGTGGGTGACGAGCAGATAATCGATCTGGACGGAACAGACCTACCTTGATACCCTGTTCGCGAGCAATCTCTACGCTCTTC
>CAMVGI010000173.1 GCA_947166955.1 uncultured Clostridia bacterium
CGGGCGTGCGCGATTATATCCACGTTGTCGATCTCGCGCGCGGGCACGTCAAGGCGCTCGCGGCGGTGGAGAAGAACTGCGGCCTTGCGATCTACAACCTCGGCACGGGACAGGGATATTCGGTGCTCGACGTGGTGAAGGCGTTTGAGAAGGCAAACGGCCTCAAGCTGCCCTACGAGATCAAGCCCCGCCGCCCGGGCGACGTGGCGCGTCTCTATTCCGACCCGTCGAAGGCGAAACGCGAGCTCGGCTGGGAGGCGGAGTACGGCATCGAGGAGATGTGCCGCGATTCGTGGAATTGGCAGAAACAGAATCCGAACGGATATAAGGAGTAAGCATGGGCAAGTATTTTGGGACAGACGGCTTCCGCGGAGAGGCAAACGTCGGCTTGACCGCGGAGCACGCGTATAAGGTCGGGCGTTATCTCGGCTGGTACTACGGCGAACAGAAGCGAAAGGCGGGGGCGTCGGAAAAGGCACGCATCGTCATCGGAAAGGACACGCGCCGCTCGTCGTACATGTTCGAATACAGCCTCGTCGGCGGCATCGTCGCCTCCGGCGCGGACGCGTACATCATGCACGTGACGACGACGCCGTCGGTCGCGTACATCGCGCGCGTGGACGAATTCGACTGCGGCATCATGATCTCCGCGTCGCACAACCCCTACTATGACAACGGCATCAAGCTTATCAACTCCCACGGCGAGAAGATGGACGAGAAGACCATCTCGCTCGTCGAGGACTATCTCGATGACGATATGCGCGTGCCCTACGCGCACCGCGACGGCATCGGCTGCACGGTGGACTACGTCGCGGGCAGAAACCGCTACATCGGCTATCTCATTTCGCTGGGCGTGTATTCGTTCCGCGACAAGAAGATCGCGCTCGACTGCGCCAACGGCGCGGCGTGGAGCACGGCGCGCGCCGTGTTCGACGCGCTGGGCGCGAAGACGCTCGTCATCAACGCCGAGCCGAACGGCGTCAACATCAACGAAAACGCCGGCTCGACGCACATCGAGGGCCTGCGGAAATTCGTCGTGGAGAATGGCTGCGACGTGGGCTTTGCTTACGACGGAGACGCCGACCGCTGCCTTTGCGTCGACGAGCAGGGCAACGTCATCACGGGCGACCACATCCTCTATATCTACGGCAAGTATATGAAAGAGCGCGGCAAGCTGCTGAACAACACCGTCGTGACCACCGTAATGAGCAACTTCGGGCTTTATAAGGCGTTTGACGAGCTGGGGATCGGTTACGCCAAAACGAAGGTGGGCGACAAGTACGTTTACGAGTACATGACCGAACACGACTGCCGTCTCGGCGGAGAGCAATCGGGCCATATCATCTTCACGAAGTATGCCAGCACCGGCGACGGGATTCTGACGTCGCTTAAAATGATGGAGGTGCTGTGCGCGTCGGATAAGCCCATGAGCAAGCTCTGCGAGGGCTTTACGATGTATCCGCAGGTGCTTGAGAACGTCCGCGTGCGCGACAAGGCCGCCGCGCAGTCGGACGAGGCGGTGCGCGCCGCGGTGGATCGCGTTTCGGACGCGCTGGGCGACACGGGACGCATCCTCGTGCGCGAGTCGGGCACCGAACCGGTGGTCCGCGTCATGGTCGAGGCGGAGAGCGAGGACGTCTGCCGCAAATACGTGGACGAAGTCGTGGAAACGATCAAAAAACGGGGGCATGCGGTCTGATGAACTATTTGGGCATTGATCTCGGCGGCACCAACATCAAGGGCGGCGTCGTTAACGAAGCGGGGGAGATCGTGCGCGAGGCTTCGCGTCCAACGCACGTCGAGCAGGGGCCGGAGGTGATCGCGGACGGTATCGCGGCGCTCATCCGCGAGCTGGAGCAGGGCGAGACCTTCGGCGGCGTCGGCCTCGGCTGTCCCGGCACGGTGGACGACGAGAGCGGAGAGGTCGCCTGCGCGTTTAACCTGAACCTGATCCACTACGACCTGCGCGGCGCGATCAGGGCGCGCACGGGCTATGAGATCCGCCTCGGCAACGACGCGAACGTCGCGGCGCTGGCGGAGGCGAGCGTCGGCGCGGGCAAAGGCGCGCACAGCACGGTCGTGCTGACGCTCGGCACGGGAGTCGGCTGCGGCGTGGTGCTGGAGGGCAGGATGCTCACTGGCTACACGGGCGCGGCGAGCGAGCTGGGGCACATGGTCATCGCCGAGAGCGGCGAGCCGTGCACCTGCGGGCGCAGGGGCTGCTTTGAGGCGTACTCCTCCGCCACGGCGCTGATCCGGCAGACGCGCGCGGCGATGGACGCGCATCCCGAGAGCGCCATGCACGCGATCGCAAAAGAAAACGGCGGCGTGGACGGGCGCACGGCGTTCACGGCGAAGGAACGCGGCGACGCCGCGGGCGCGGAGGTCGTGCATTCCTACGTCAAGTACCTTGCCGAGGGCGTGACGAACGTCATCAATATTTTCTTCCCGGAGATCATCGCGTTTTCCGGCGGCGTCGCCAATCAGGGCGAGGCGCTGCTCGCGCCGCTGCGCGAGGAGGTAGAGCGCATCGAGTTCGGACACAAGTACGTCAAAAAGCACACGCGGCTCGTGCGGTGCACGCTGGGCTATCAGTCGGGCATCATCGGCGCGGCGCTGCTGTCGATGCAAAAATGACGAGAACGACAAAACGAGGGACGGTTCCGGATGGAACCGTCCCTCGTTTGATTTCCCAGGAAATCAAATGGTAAGGTAGTTGTAGTAGAAGTCGGACAGCGCCTGACGCTCCTGCTGAAGCTCCTCGCTCTTTTCTTTTCCCGCCTTTTCCGCCTCCAGCGCCTGCGCCACGACGCGGCAGGCGTTGTTGTACTCGCGCGTCAGCTCGCGGATGCGCGCACTCATCTGCTGCATGACGGACATGACCATTGCGGGCTTTTCCTGAAAGAGCGCGCCAAAATCCTCCGCCGTGATGATCTTCGCCTCGGTGCGCTCCGTCGCTACCGCCGTCGTGGTGCGCGGACGCGCCTCGACAAGCTCCATCTCGCCGAAAAAGCCGGAGGAAAGCTCCTTGATGAGGACCTGATCTTCCGTGCCGTAGTTCTGATAAAGCGCGACGCCGCCGTAGAGCAGATCGTACATACACATCTGATATTCGTTCTGCCGGTAGACGATCTCGCCCTTTTTGAACTTGCGCGTTGCAAAATCCGCCATGAAGGTCTCCTTACGGTGCTGTTTTGAAACGATTTATCTGACGAGCGCGGCAGTGTCCATCGCGATCATCAGTTCCTCGTTCGTCGGGATAAGCAGGACCTTGACCTTGGAGTCGGCGGCGGAGATCACGCGCTCCTCGCCGCGCACCTTGTTCGCGTCCTCGTCCATCTTTACGCCCATGAACTCAAGACCGGAGGCGATCGCCATGCGCTGGCTGGCGCTGTTTTCGCCCACGCCCGCGGTGAAGATGATCGCGTCCACGCCGCCCATTGCCGCGGCATAGGAGCCGATGAGCTTCTTGACGCCGTAGTTGAACATGTCGACCGCGAGGCCGGCGCGCTCGATGCCGTCCTTGAACGCGCTTTCGAGGTCGCGGAAGTCGGAGGAGATGCCGGAAATGCCCTGCACGCCGGACTTCTTGTTGAGGATGTTGAGCATCTCCTCGATCGAATAGCCGTGACGCTCCATCAGGTACTGAATGATGCCCGCGTCGAGGTCGCCGGAGCGGGTGCCCATCAGCACGCCGGCGAGCGGGGTGAAGCCCATGGAGGTATCGACGCTCTTGCCGCCGTCGATGGCGGTGACGGAAGAACCGTTGCCGAGGTGGCAGGAGATGAGCTTGAGGCTCTCGATGGGCTTGCCGAGCATATCCGCCGCGCGAGAGGCGACGTACTTGTGGCTGGTGCCGTGGAAGCCGTAGCGGCGGACCTTGTCCTCCTCATAGTACTCATAGGGCAAGGCGTACATGTAGGCGACGGGCGGCATGGTCTGATGGAACGCGGTGTCGAACACGGCGACCATCGGGACGCCGGGCATGAGCGCCTGGCACGCCTTGATGCCGATGATGTTGGCGGGATTGTGCAGCGGCGCGAGAGGATTGCACTCCTCGATGGCCTTCATGACCTCGTCGTTGATGAGCACGGACTTGGCGAACTTCTCGCCGCCGTGGACGACACGGTGTCCCACCGCGTCGATCTCCTTCATGGAGCCGACGACGCCGTTCTTCGGATCGACGAGCGCGTCGAGCACGGCCTTGATCGCCTCGTTGTGGGTCGGCATGGCGACGTCCACGGCGTCCAGCTTCTCCTTGCCGGGCAGCTGGGGCTTGTAGGTGAACTTGCCGTCGATGCCGATGCGCTCGCACAGGCCCTTG
>CAMVGI010000174.1 GCA_947166955.1 uncultured Clostridia bacterium
CCTCGTACGAAACGCGCGCGTAATGCCCCGTGGCGACGGCGTCGTAGCCGAGCGCCAGCGCGCGGTCCAAAAGCGCGCCGAACTTGAGGCAGCGGTTGCAGTCGATGCAGGGGTTGGGGGTGCGTCCCGCGCAGTACTCCGCGACGAAACGGTCCATGACATCGCGGCGGAATCGCTCCGTTTCATTGAACGCGTAAAAGTCCATGCCGAGCCGCGCGGCGACGGCGCGCGCATCCTCCGCGTCGGACGCGGAGCAGCAGCCGCCCTCCGCCGTTTCGCCGTCGTAGAGCCTCAGCATCGCGCCCGCGCAGTCATAGCCCGCGCGGCGCAGCAAAAGCGCGGCGGCGCTCGAATCCACGCCGCCGCTCATGGCGATCAGTACCCTCTTTGCCATCGTTTTCCCCGTCCGTCAATGCAGATGCAGATAGGTGAACGCCTCCGTCGGCAGCGCGTCGGACAGCTCCACCAGCGTTTCGTTCAGCCCGCCCGCGAAGGGGACCTCCGGCGCGCGCAGCAAAACGTTCTGCGTCATCCGCTTCGGCAGCGATACCGTAAAGGTCGCGCCGCCGCCCTCCGCCGACTCCGCGACGATGCGGCCGCCGTGCGCCTCCACGATGCGGCGGCACAGCGCAAGCCCCAGACCCACGCCGTGGGGCGAGGCGTCGAGCGGTTCGGCGTTCAAAAAGCGCTCGAAGATCGTCTCAAGCTTCTCCGGCGGGATGCCGCTGCCGGTATCGGACACCGAAAGCGTCGCGCTCCGCTCGCCCCAGCGGACGCGCACCGTCACCGTCCCGCCCTCGGGCGTATGGCGCAGGGCGTTGGAGAGCAGATTCAGCAGCAGGCGCTTCAAAAGCGCCTCGTCGGCGGCAAGCACGCCGTTCGCGCGGTCGCTTTCAAACGTCAGCGTCACCTTTTTCAGTTCGAACAGCGCCTCCGCCTCGCGGCACACGTCGCGGCAGAGGCCGACGAAGTCGATGTTGCGGTTCTCCGGCTTCACGTCGTGCGCCAGCAGCTCCGCGTTCGTCAGGTTGCCGATCACGCGCAGCATCCGGCAGTAGCCGTGCATGAAAATGGCGGCGTTCTTTTTCACCTTCGGGTCCGCCTCCTGCGCCTCCTCGGGCGCAAGGCGCATCACCGCGCCGTAAAGGCCGGAGACTGCGTCGCGCAGCTCGGTGCCGACGTTCGGCAGGATCTCGGTCAACAGCCGCAGCTCTTCTTCCGTGTATTCTCTCATTCCCTGTTCCGTCCGCTTCGCTCGTTTTTTCGTTTCGGCGTTGTTATTGTTCGTCCGCGCGGGCGTTTTCGCTCTGGAAATATTCTCCGGTGCCCGCGTCCGTCTAAAGAATAGCAGAAGCGGCGCGAAAAAACAAGAAATTTGTCGAATCCGCCGTTTTTTGAAAAAACGCTTGCTTTCTTGGAAAAAGCGAATATAATATGAGCATGTACCATATGTTTGATATATTCCAATTGATTAGAAAGGAAATGAAATTATGAGCATTACGAGAGTTGGCATCAACGGTTTTGGCCGCATCGGCCGCATGATCTTCCGCAACAGCCTCAACCATCCCGACGTGGACGTCGTCGGCATCAACGACCTTTGCGACGCGGAGTACCTCAGCTACCTGCTGCGCTACGATTCCATGCACGGCCGCTTCAACGGCACGGTCGAGGTTTCCGGCAACAACCTGATCATCAACGGCAGAAAGATCCCCGTCTTCTGCGAGAAGGACGCCAACAACCTCCACTGGGGCGACATCGGCGCTGAGATCGTCACCGAGTCCACCGGTCTCAACCTCACCAAGGAACTGGCCCAGCCCCACATCAACGCCGGCGCGAAGCACGTCATCATGGGCGCCCCCGCGAAGGACGACACCCCGATGTTCGTCTGCGGCGTCAACCTCGACAAGTACACCCCCGACATGACCTTCGTTTCCAACGCGTCCTGCACCACCAACTGCCTCGCGCCCATCGCGAAGGTCCTGCAGAGCGAGTTCGGCATCGTCAAGGGCCTGATGACCACCGTCCACTCCGTCACCCCGACCCAGAAGATCCTCGACGGCGTGTCCCTGAAGGATTGGCGCGGCGGCCGTACCGCGGCGCAGAACATCATCCCCTCCTCCACCGGCGCGGCGAAGGCGGTCGGCAAGGTTCTGCCCGAGCTCAACGGCAAGCTGACCGGCATGTCCATGCGCGTCCCCACCTGCGACGTTTCCGTGGTCGACCTGACCGTCGTTCTTGAGAAGGACGCCTCCTATGAGGACATCTGCAAGGCGATGAAGAAGTGGTCCGAGGGCGAGCTGAAGGGCGTTCTTGGTTACACCAACGAGGACGTTGTCTCCTCCGACTTCCTGGGCGAGACCTGCACCTCCGTCTTCGACGAGAAGGCCGGCATCGCGCTGGACAAGAACTTCGTCAAGGTCGTTTCCTGGTACGACAACGAGTACGGCTACAGCGACAAGATGCTCTGCCTTGCCGAGCATATGCACAAGGTTGACGAGGCCGCCGGAAAGTAAGGCGTCCGCGCGTCAACGTAAGAGAACAAAAAGCCCGCAGCCGAAAGGCTGCGGGCTTGCTTTTTTGCCGCCGCTCCGATATAATCCCACTTGAGAATTGATGATTTGCGAGGTATCGCCATGTTTCAAGGCTTTTCGCAGGGCGCCGTGGATTTCCTCTGGGGCGTCTCCTTCAACAACGACCGCGAGTGGTTCGCTTTGCACAAGCAGGAGTTCCTCGACTGCGTGGACAGGCCCCTGCGCGAGCTGTCGCAGCAGCTCTTCGACGCAATGAACGAGGAATATCCGAAGCTCGGCCTGCGCCAACACGTCAGCCGCATCTACCGCGACGCGCGGCGCCTGCACGGGCGGGGGCCGTACAAGGACCACATGCGGCTCGTGCTGGAGCGCCCGAGCGAGGAACATCTCGGTCGCCCCGCGTTCTATTTCGAGCTGGCCCCGAACTGCTACAGCTACGGCTGCGGCTTCTGGGACATGACGCCGGAGACCGCCGCGAAGCATCGCGCGCGCATCGACCGCGACCCCAAGCCGCTTTCCAAAATCGCGCGGCAAATCGAAAAGTCGAAGTTCTCGCTCTTCGGCGAAGAATACAAGCGCCCCAAGGGCGACGTCGGCGCGCTGCTGAATCCGTGGTACAATCGCAAAAACATCGGCGTCTCGTTCGAGGACAACTGCGAGGGCGTCCTCTTCACGCCGGAGCTTTTCGGTGAGGTGCTGGACGGCTTCCGCTTTCTTGTGCCGTTCTACCGTTATTTTGACACGCTGCCGGGCGACAGCGGGGAGGGTATATGAAAGCGTCAAGAGATTTTCCCCGCGTCACCGTCAGCGCCAAGGGCGCGCGCTGGACGGAGGGCGGGCATCCGTGGATCTACGAAAGCGACGTCGTCGGCGTTGAGGACGGCGCGGAAAACGGCGCGCTCGTCGATGCGGTGAGTGAGAAGGGCAAATACCTCGGCACGGGCTTTTTGAGCAAAGAGAGCAAGATCCGCGTACGCCTCGTCTCCCGCAACGCAAACGACACGTTTGACGCGGCGTTCTGGCGGCGGCGCGTCCAATGGGCGTGGGACTACCGCAAGGCGGTCATGGGCGCGGACGTTTCCTGCTGCCGCGTCGTCTTCGGCGAAGCGGACGGCTTCCCCGGACTGACGGTCGACCGGTTTAACGATCTGCTCGTGGTGCAGACGCTCTCCGTCGGCATGGAGCGCGTCAAGGATACGCTCTTTCCGCTGCTCGCGGATGTGCTGCGCGCCGACGGCGCGGCAATCGTGGGTCTCTACGAGCGCAACGATGTTTCCCTGCGCGAACGCGAGGGGCTTGCGCAGGACAAGGGCTGGTTCGGCGGGCTTCCGCACCCCGAAAACCCCGTGACCGAGATCTGCGAAAACGGCGTCTACTACGCCGTGGACGTGGAAAACGGTCAGAAGACGGGATATTTTCTGGATCAGCGCTTCAACCAGAAGTACAACCGCCGCGCGGTCGCACAGCTCGCGCCGGGCCGCCGCGTGCTCGACTGCTTCACGCACACCGGTTCGTTCGCGCTCAACGCCGCCATGGGCGGCGCGGAGGGCGTGACGGCGGTGGACGTGTCCGAAACCGCCGTGGAGGCGGCGCGCGCCAACGCCGTGCGCAACGGTCTCGATGACCGCATGGCGTTTCTCTGCGCGGACGTGTTCGATCTGCTGCCGAAGTTGGAGGAGCAGGGCCACAAGGACTTCGACTTCATCATCCTCGACCCGCCCGCGTTCACCAAGTCCCGCGAGACCGCGGCGAACGCCGAGCGCGGCTACAAGGAGATCAACCTGCGTGCGAT
>CAMVGI010000175.1 GCA_947166955.1 uncultured Clostridia bacterium
GCTGCGGTGCATCCGCCTGGCGGCTGGACGTGGCCGACGAGCTGCCCGATGAATTCATCGCCGAGATCCGCAAGGCAATGACCGAGGAGAAAGCCGACAGTTTTCTGCTCGGCGAGGTCTGGGAGGACGGCTCGAACAAGATCGCCTACTCCGTGCGCCGCAAATACCTGCTCGGCGCGCAGACGCACGGCCTCATGAACTACCCCTTCCGCAACGCGGTCATCGCCTACGTCAAGGGCGGGAACGCCGCCGACTTCCGCGAGGCGATGGAGACCCTGCGCGAGAACTATCCCCCCGCCGCGTTCTACGGCGCGATGAACTTCCTCGGCACGCACGACACGCCGCGCATCCTGACGGTGCTCGGCTACGGCGGGGAATGGCCGCAGTCGCGCGAGGCGCGCGCGCGCATTTCGCTTTCGGCGGAGGAATACCGCCTCGCCGTGCGGCGGCTGCGGCTCGCGTCGCTCGTGATGTACGCGTTCCCCGGCTCCCCCACGATCTACTACGGCGACGAGGCGGGCATGCAGGGCTTCGAGGACCCCTTCAACCGCGAGCCGTACCCGTGGGGACATGAGGACCGCGAGCTTCAAGCGTGGTTCGCGCGCCTCGGCGCGCTGCGAAACAGCCGCGAATCGCTGCAAAGCGGCACGATCGAGTATATCGTCGCGGACGGCGCGACGCTCGCTTTCCGGCGCGCCTGTGGAAAAGAACAGAGCGTCGCCGTCTGCAACGCTGGAAACGCGCCGGTGGAGCTGCGCCTTTCGTGGGACGGCGCGAACGCGCTGGACGCGCTGACCGGCGCGCGGTTCCCCGCCTCCGGCGGCGTGCTGCGGCTGGATGTGCCGCCGCTTTGCGGTATGCTGCTTGTGGAATAACTGTGGATTGTTTCACGTGAAACACGTCGACGCAAGCTCCGTATCGTTCGCTTCCGCGCAAGCGCGAAAGCTCATTCACTTCGCTGCGTCTCCTTTCCCCGTCGAACCCGCTTTGCTGGGCTTCGACGGGGTTTCCGAAATACGCAAGCTCCGTATCGTTCGGTTTTTTATAAGCGTTAGAAGCGCCGCGCGTATGCGCGGCGCTTTGTTTGTACGCTTTCGATGACCGAGCGCCGCCGTGTTCCGTTATTCCGTCAAAAATGGCAAAATTCATAATTGGCGGTTGAAATCGGACGGGTTTGTGTTATACTAATTAACTGTATCCATAAAGATAATCGGGAAAAATGCCCTTGCGGACGCAACGGGCGTTTTCGCGCGGAAAGCGGGTGTCCACTTGGCAAAGATCATCGCCATCGTGAATCAAAAAGGCGGCGTCGGCAAGACGACGACTTGCGTGAATCTGGTTTCGGAGCTGCACGAAGCGGGCAAGCGCGTGCTGCTGTGCGACTTCGATCCGCAGGCGAACTCCACCTCCGGCATGGGCGTGGACAAGGGCGTGACGCAGGGCGTTTACGACGTTATCATCAACGGCATGGACGCGAAGGAGGCCGTCGCCCATTCGCGTTACGGCGACGTGCTGCCCTCGAACAAGGCGCTCGCGGGCGCGGGCATCGAAATGATCAACCGCGAGGGGCGCGAGTTCCTGCTCAAAGGCGCGCTGGAGCAGCTCCGCGCGGACTACGATTTCATCTTCATCGACTGCCCGCCGTCTCTGGAGCTGCTGACGCTCAACGCCCTGTGCGCGGCGGACACGCTGCTCGTTCCGGTGCAGAGCGAGTACTATGCGCTGGAGGGCTTGAGCGACCTTTTGAACACCGTGCGCATCGTCAAGCGCTCGCTCAACCCCACGGTGGAGCTGGAGGGCGTGCTGCTGACGATGTACGACGGACGCACCAACCTTTCCATGCAGGTCGCGGAGGAGGTCAAGCGTTTCTTCCCCGGCAAGGTGTATGCGACGGTCATCCCCCGCAACGTGCGACTGAGCGAAGCGCCGAGCCACGGCAAGCCCATCAACGCCTACGACCGCTTGAGCCGCGGCGCGGAGGCGTACGCCGCGTTCGCGCAGGAGTTTCTGAAGAAGAATCCGTGAGGGCGCGCCCTACCTATATATAATAAGGAGTACCGATATGGCCAATACTTCTCACGGGCTCGGCAAGGGCCTGGGCGCATTGTTCGGAGACGATGCGCTGCGAACCGATACCAGCGAAAATCTGCGCCGCCTCCCCATCTCGCAGGTGGAGTGCAACGCCGACCAGCCGCGCAAACGGTTTGACGACGACGCGCTCGCCGAGCTGGCGGATTCCATCCGCGAGCACGACGTTTTGCAGCCGTTGACCGTGCGGCGCTTGGCGACCGGCAACTATCAGATCATCGCGGGCGAGCGCCGCTGGCGCGCCGCGCGTCTCGCGGGACTGAGCGACGTTCCCGCCATCGTGATCGAGGCGGATGACCGCAAGGCGACGGAGCTGGCGCTGATCGAGAACCTTCAGCGCGAGGATCTCGACCCCATCGAGGAGGCCGAGGGCTACCGCAAGCTGATGGACAACTATCATATGACGCAGGAGGAGGCCGCCGCGCGCGTCGGCAAGTCGCGCCCCGCGGTGGCGAACGCCCTGCGCCTGCTCGGCGTGTGCGCCGAGGTGCGCGCGATGCTCCAGGAGGGCAAGCTCTCCGGCGGACACGCCCGCGCCCTGCTCCCCCTCTCCGCGGCGATGCAGAAGAAGGCGGCGCAGGAGATCGTCAGCGGCGGTCTGAGCGTCCGCCAGACCGAGGCGCTGGTGAAGAAGTACCTCGCGCGGCCCAAGACGAAGAAGCAGACCGACGAGGAAGCGGTCAACTACGCCAAGCTTGCCGCGAGCGAGCTGACGACGAAGCTCGGCCGCGGCTGCCGCATCGTGACCGGCAAAAAGAAGGGCCGCATCGAGTTGGACTACTACAGCATGGACGACCTCAACGACCTGCTCGAAGCGCTCGCGCGCATCAAGAAGCGCGGCGGCAAGGCGTGAGGGCGCGGACACGGAGACGATCATGACCGATTTCATTCACGAGCATCCCAAGGACGAGCAGAGCGCCGTTCCCGCTCCCCCGTCCGCTCCGGCGGAGCCGGAGCTGGACGAAAAGACGGGACAAAAGCGCGTCTACGGGTATATTTTCATTCTGTTCATCGTGGCGTTTTCCCTGCTGCTGTGGTCGTTTTTGATGAACCAGCGCAGCAACGAGCAGGTGATCTCCGAGCTGCGCGGCAGCACGAATACGCTGCAATCGACGCTTGAGCGCAACGTGTCGCTCGAAAAACAGGTCGACGAGCTGAACGAACAGCTCAAGGCGGTCGAGCGCGTGGTGGACGAGCTCAAGGCGGACAACGAGGCGCTGGAGCGTCAGGTCGCGGAGATCACGCTGGAGCGCGACGCGGCGCGCTCCGAGCTGGAGCAGCTCAAGACCCAGCCGGAGACGGACAAGGACGTTCCGGGCATTGCCGCGACCCCCGCCGGCTGAGGCGGGCCGGCTGTGGAAAACCTGTGCGTGTTTCACGTGAAACACGTCAACACAAGCTCCGTATCATTCGCTTCCACGCAAGCGCGAAAGCTCATTCGCTTCGCTGTGTTTCCTTTCCCCACGCGACCCGCTGCGCCGGGCTCGCGCGGGGGCTCCAAAATAAAATGAAGAAGGTAACAAACCATGCTTGACATCAAATTCCTGCGCGAGAATCCCGACGTCGTCAAGGAAAACATCAAAAAGAAGTTCCAGAACGAGAAGCTTCCCCTGGTCGACGAGGCGATCGAACTGGACGAGAAGCTGCGCGCCGCCATCACGGAGGCGAGCGAGCTGCGCGCGAAGAACAATAAACTCGCCAAGGAGAACGGCCCGCTGTTCGGCAAGCTCAAGAAGGCCGAGGGCGCGGAGAAGGACGCCGTTCAAAAGCAGATCGACGCGAACATGGCGGAGGTCAAGGCGAGCGAGGAGCGCCTGAAGGCGCTGGAGGCGCAGGAAACGGAGCTGGAGGCGAAGCTGCATCACGACATGCTGCTCATCCCCAACATCATCGACCCCAGCGTGCCCATCGGCGAGGACGACAGCAAGAACGTCGAGGTCGAGCGCTTCGGCGAGCCGAAGGTGCCTGATTTTGAAGTCCCCTACCACACCGACATCATGGCGAGCTTCGACGGCATCGACATCGACTCCGCGCTGCGCGTCTCGGGCAACGGGTTCTACTACCTGCTCGGCGACATCGCGCGGCTGCACGAGGCGGTCATCGCCTACGCGCGCGACTTCATGATCGGCAAGGGCTTCACCTACTGCATCCCGCCGTTCATGATCCACGGCAACGTGGTCGAGGGCGT
>CAMVGI010000176.1 GCA_947166955.1 uncultured Clostridia bacterium
GGTTGGCGCGCACCTTGGTCTTGGAGCGCACGACCACCGCGTCGAAATCGCGCAACGCCTTGCCGAGCTCCTCCGGCTCATAGAACTGCTCGACAACGTCGTGGCCCTGTTCGCGAAGCTGCGCGAGCGCGGTTTTGTCCATACCGTCGGTCACAAGGATTCTCATAGGAAATTACCTCCATTCCATATTGCCACAGTACAAAGGGGGAACCGCGTTCCCCCCTTTGATTGTTACGGTTTGCTTATTTGTGTTCGGCCTCGAACTTCTTGAGGAACTCGACCAGCGCCTCAACGCCTTCCTTGGGCATGGCGTTGTAGATGGAGGCGCGCAGGCCGCCGACGCTCTTGTGGCCCTTGAGGTTGTCGTAGCCCGCGGCCTTGGTCGCCTTGACGACCTCGGCATCCAGCTCGGCGCTCTCGGTGACAAAGGGGACGTTCATCAGGCTGCGCACGCTCGGCTCGACCGTGCCCTTGAACATCTTGGAGGAGTCGAGGAAGTCGTAGAGGATCTTCGCCTTCTCGACGTTGCGGCGGTTCATCTCCTCCAGACCGCCGATGCTCTTGAGGTACTTGAACACCTTGCCGCAGCAGTAGATGTCCCAGCAGTTCGGGGTGTTGTACATCGAGCCGTTGTTGGCGTGGGTGTCGTAGCGCATATAAATCGGCATCTTGGGGTCGAGATCCTCGCGGATGAGGTCCTCGCGGATGATGACGATCGCCATGCCGGCGGGGCCGACGTTCTTCTGCACGCCCGCGTAGATGAGACCGTAGTCCTTGACGTTGCAGGGCTTGGAGAGGAACATGGAGCTTTGGTCGGAAACGAGCACGTGCCCCTTGGTGTTGGGCAGCTTCTGCCAGGTAACGCCGTGAATGGTCTCGTTCTCGCAGATATAGACGTAATCCGTGTCGTCGGGGATGTCGAGGTTCGAGCAGTCGGGGATATAGCTGTAGTTCTTGTCCTTGCTGGAAGCGGCGACGATGACCTCGCCGTACTTCTTCGCCTCGGAAATGGCCTTCTTGGACCACGCGCCGGTCTCAATGTAGACAGCCTTGCCGTTCTTCATCAGGTTCCAGGGGATCGCCGCGAACTGGAGCGTCGCGCCGCCCTGAATGAAGAGCACCTTATAGTTGTCGGGAATACCCATCAGGTCGCGGAGATCGGCCTCCGCCTCGTCGACGATCTTCTGGAAGACCGCGCTGCGGTGGGACATCTCCATGACGCACATGCCGCTGCCGCGATAGTTGAGCATCTCATCGCGGATCTCTTCGAGCACGGGCTCGGGCATCATGGCGGGACCGGCGGAGAAGTTATAAACGCGATCGTATTTCATGGCAAGGATCCTCCTTATTTTTTATTGCATCTATCAGTATAGCTTGCCTTCCATAAAAAAACAATAGGAAATACAAAAAAATTTTTGAACCCTGAAAAATTGTTAGCGCAAGAAAAACTGACGAAAAATGTTGCATAATTTGTACGGCTGATATAAACTAAATAAGTTATAGAACCAAAGGAAAGGGCGTGAGCGTATCAGAGCCGACGGAAAAAGAATCAAGGAAAGCGCCGTCATGGCGGCGACGCCGTATATCATGCCGCACCGCTACGATGCGCAGAACATGGTCACCGAGTACGCGGACATGGAGCTCCTGCGCGCCTATATCCACCGCAAGCGTCAGGAGGGCGTGCGCATTTCCTATATGGCGCTGGTGCTTGCGGCATATCACAAGGCGTATCTGGAAAACCCCAAGATCAACCGCTTTATCGTGAACAAGCGCTTTTACCAGCGCAATCATTTCTGCGTGAGCTTTGTCATGCTCAAGGCGCTGCCGGACGGTACGCCGGATGAGTCGCTGCTCAAGGTGTTCTTTGAGCCGGACGACGACGTGATCTCCATCAACGAGAAGATACAAAAGACCATTGAAGGGAATCAGAGCGTGGAGCAGATCAGCGCCACGGACAAGTTTGCGAACTTCATGTTCTCCGTGCCGCTGCTGCCGGACATTGTCGTGGGCCTTGCGCGGCTGATGGACCGCTGGGGGCTTCTGCCGCGCTGGCTTATCGACGTAAGCCCGTTCCACACGAGCCTTTTCATCACCAACCTCGCGAGCATCAACACCACGCACATCTTCCACCACACCTATGACTTCGGCACGACGAGCATTTTTATCTGCATGGGAAAGCCCGTGGCGAATTATATCCACGGCGAGTACACGAAGAAGCTCCTGCCGCTTTCCTGCGTGATGGACGAGCGCATCTGCACGGGCGTGGACTACGCGAACTTCTGGTTCAGCTTCCAGAAATACCTCCGCCATCCGGAACTGACGGAGAACGCAAGCCCCAAGGAAAACCCAAAAATCGAAGAGAACGAAGAAACGACGGCGCAGTGAGCCGTCGTTTCTTTGCGTTTTGCTACAATTCCGTTGCCTCAAAGCTCTTGAGCGCGGCTTTCGCGGGGTGGAAGAGCCGGCGGCCCGTGTAGTCGAAGCGCGAGCCGTGGCAGGGGCAGTCCCAGGTCTTTTCGTCGGCGTTCCATGAAAGCGCGCAGCCGCGGTGCGGGCAGACGGGGGAGACGGCGTAGAGTACGCCATGCTCGTCGCGGTAGACGCCGTACTGCTTTCCGTGGTGGCGTACGATGCCGGCCTGTCCGGGCGCGATGGCGGCGGTTTCGCGCTCGGCCGCGGTAAAGAGCCTGCGCTTTTTTCCGCGAGCGGCATAGAGTGCGCCCTCCATCATCGCCTCGATGGACGCGGAGGGATAGAAACGTTCGGGGGAGAACACCTCGGCGTAGGGATAGTGTCTGCCGAGGATCTCCGCCGTCAGGAGCGTTGCGGCGACCATGCTGTTCGTCATGCCCCAGCGTCCGAAACCCGCCGCAACATGCAGATGCGGCGTCGCGGCGCTGTAGCGCCCGATGTACGGCACGCCGTCGAGCGTCACGCAGTCCTGCGAGGACCATGCGCGCGTTTCCCTCGCTTCGGGGAACCACAGTTTTGCCTGCGCGCGCAGATGCTCATAGCTGTCGCCTTTGTTTTCTCCGCAGCGGTGCAGCCCTCCGCCGAGGATCAGTTCGTCTCCGCACTGCTGCAAGCTCCAGCCGCGTGTGTCGGCGTCGAGATACCATCCGTCGATGCGCGGAGCGCCGGAGAGCGCGAGCAGGTATGCCTGCTCCTGCCGCAGCTTCAGGTGATACAATCCCCAGCGCTCAAGCATCGGATAGCGCGTGGCGACGACGATGTGCTCCGCCTCGACGCATCCGCCGTCGCAGCGTACGCGCCGCGCGCGGATGTCGCGCACGGGACTGTGCTCAAAAACGGTTAGGCCCGGCAGAAGCGCGGCGAGGAACGGCGCGGGGGAGAAGCGCGCCTGTCCCGTAAAGCAAAGCGCCTCGCGTACGGGGAAGGGAAGTTCGCTCACCGCGCACAGCTCCGCGGGAGCGCCGAGCAGCAGCGCACAGGCGTACTCCCGCTCCAGATCGGGGCCGTTCGGCGCGGCGCAGACGCGCGAGACCTGCTCGGAGAAATCACAGTCGATGCGCCGCGATTCGATCAGGTCGCGGTACTGCTTGACGGCATGGAGCTGCGCCATGACGTACTGCCGCGCCAAATGCTCACCGAAATCGCGCACGAGCCGCTCGCAGAAAAGCCCGTGCTGCGCGCTCAGGCGCGCGGTCGTGCGCGCGGTGACGCCTCCGGCGAGGCGGCTCTCCTCCAGCAGCACGACGCGCAGGCCCGCCTCCCGCGCTGCGCAGGCAGTAAGAATGCCCGCCATCCCGCCGCCGATCACGGCAACGTCCGCAATCAGGTTTTCCTCCAGACGCGGATATGAGGGCAGCGCGAAGTCGTTCGTATGCATGAAAGCCTCCCGAAACACGTTTCCGGTAGCTTTTCCCGTTTTTTGCCGCCCTATCCCTCCCAGCATCTGCCAAAAATGGGAAAAAGTTTGACTTGCCAAAAAGATTACAAATTGGTTACAATCTGAGCAGAAAGGGAGGTAATACCTATGAAACGTAAACTTACCAGCGGAGTGCTGGCAATCGCTGTCATGCTTGCCATAAGCGTGCCGGCGTTTGCCGCCGACACGAGATGCGCGGCGCGTTCCGGATGCGCGAACGAGCTGGCGTGGCGCCTGCTCCGGCGCTGCGGCGGCTGCGGACAGGCGCAGGGCGATTGGGAGGCGCTGCTGCGGGAATGGTTCGCCGCGTACGAGGCGCCGACGGAGACGCAAAAGCCGACGGAAACGCAGAAGCCGACGGAGACGCAAAAG
>CAMVGI010000177.1 GCA_947166955.1 uncultured Clostridia bacterium
TGGGCGCGCTCGGCGCCGCGGAATACGCGCGTCAGAAGGGCATGGCGAAGAGCGCCTGACGGCGGCAAATGAGGAGGAAAGCATGAATAAAGTGTTGAAAATCCTTTGGAAGATCCTGAAGATCCTGTTCGTCGTGGTCGGCGTGCTGTTTGTCGTCTACTTCTGGAACCTTGACCAGAAGCTCATGGGCTGGGTCTACACGCAGGTGCACCACATCCACGACCGCAAGAGCGTGGACATCAAATTCTGACGATGGAGCTTTATCATTCCGTCATTGCCGAGGCCCGCGCCCTGCTTTCGGGCGCGGAGCCGCGGCGCTGGGCATACGACCCCGCGCGCGCGTGGCGCGACCTCGGCACGAGCGAGCTTGTGATGATGCGCGACGCGGCGTATGAGCTCGGCGGGTCGAATCTCGGCTCGGCGAACTTCACCTGCGTGACGACCGACGAGTCGCTTGTGCCGCGCGACGAGATCCTGCTCTACGGCAAGGACCTTTCCGAGCTGCATGGAGACGTTTCGTTCGCGCGCTTCGCGCTGCTGCTCACGGACGACCTCGGCGGCGACGACGAGGCGGCGTATCAGGCGATCCGCGACATGGAGTTCGTCAAGTACCACGTCTTCCCCGAGGGGTATATGGTGCGCATCTCGTCGGAGAGCAACCGCGAGCAGGTGCGCGTGAGCAAGGCGGCGGTCGCGCGCGGCGTCAACTTTGAGCGGATCGGCGCGGCGTACATTGCAGGCTATCATAAAAACGCGCACGTACGGCGCGCGCAGCTCGTTTTTGTGACGGACAGCGGCGCGGTGGCGGAGCTTGTCAAAACCGCGAAGAAGGTCGACGGCATCACCAAGACGCTCACGCACATTCTGGAGGGTCTCCCGACCGACTGCGGCTCGTGCGATCTAAAGCCTATCTGCGACGAGGTGGAGGGCATGCGCGAGATGCACTTCGGCATGAAGAACAAGAAATGAAAAGAAACGCCTGCGGGCGTTTCTTTTCTTGAGGTGCGCTATGACGACATTTGAAAAGGTCTATGAGGCGGTGAAGAGAATCCCGCGCGGCAGCGTCGCGACCTACGGACAGGTCGCGGAGGCGGTCGGAAACAAGCGCCTTGCGCGCGTCGTGGGCTACGCGCTGCACGTCAATCCGCAGCCGGGCGTCATTCCCTGCCATCGCGTCGTGATGAAGGACGGCGCGGTGTGCGGCGGCTTCGCTTTCGGCGGAGCGGGGCGTCAGGCGGAGTTGCTGCGCGCGGAGGGCGTGGCGTTTGCGGACGACACGCATGTGGACATGGAGACGTGCCGCGTGCGCGCGCTGCCGATGGTGCTGTAAAAGCAAAAAGAGGAACGAGCGTCCGCCCGTTCCTCTTTGCCGTTTTCTCAGCGCTTTTTGCGCCCGCGGTAGCCGCTGTAGCCCGAGCCGCTGCGGCGGCCGCGATAGCGCTTCGCGCGCGATACCGCCACCGCGCGCAAAACGATAATACCGACGACAAGCGCCGCGGCTCCGGCGGCGGCGAGCTTCACCCACGGACGGGCGAGGAATTCCTTAAGCTCCTGCCGCTTGGTGAGCAGCCACGAGGCGGACACGTCGTTGAGCGCGAGCAGGGGGATGACGCCGTATTCCGTGTCGCCGTAGGAGATGGTGACGGTGCCCAGCTCGTCGCCCTCCGCGATGGGGGCGTTGACCGTGTCGGCGTGAAGCGTGACCGTGCGCGTGAGCGCCTCCGGCGTCAGATCGGCGGGGACCATGCGCTCCAGCGAGGACGCGGGATGGACGACGACATAGTTCGTCTCGCTCGAAAGCTCCACGGGGACCTCGCAGATGAACTCGTCGGCGCTGATGAGCTCCATGCGCTTGAAGTCGTCGAAGCCGTGGTCAAAGAGGCGGATGGTTTCGCTGAAGCTTTTAGTGTCTGTCTTCTTGCCGTCCTCCAGCTTGACCTTTTCCGCGCCGAGCACGACGGAGACGAGCTGGCGGCTGCCGCGCGTGGCGGAGGCGACGAGACAGTAACCCGCCTCGGGCGTGGAGCCGGTCTTGATGCCGCGGGCGTCTTCATAGAAATAGCCCGGCCAGCCGGTGCGCCACGTCGAGATGAGATAGTTGGTCGAGTGCAGGTCACGCGACTTGGAGAGGTTGGTCTCCGGCACGGTATACGCCTTGCGGCCGACGATCTTCATGAACTCGTCATGCTTCATCGCCTCGCGCGTGATGAGGTAGATGTCCCACGCCGTGGTGTAGTGCAGCTCGTCGTGCAGTCCGGAGGGGTTCGCAAACTGCGTGTCCTTGCAGCCGAGCTGTTCGGCGCGCTGGTTCATTTGAAAAACGAAATTGGACACCGTGCCCGAAACCGCCTCGGCGAGAATGTGCGCCGCCTCGTTCGCCGAAACGATCAGCATGCAGTTGAGCAGGTTTTCCACCGACATCGTTTCGCCCGCCTTGATGTTGGCGGTGCTGCCGTCCGCCGAAAGCCCCTCGAACGCCTCCTGCGAGGCGGTGATCTCCTGGTCGAGCTTCAGCTTGCCCGCGTCTACGGCCTCAAGCACGAGCAGCGCGGTCATCACCTTGGTGATGCTTGCGGGATAGTTCTGCTCATGGATGTTCTTTTCGTACAAGATCTCGCCCGAGCCGACATCGACGAGCAGCGCGGCTTTCGCGTCTACCTCGAAACCCTTCGCGCACGCGGGCGTTATAAGCTGCAGGCAAATGGCAAATATGAAAAAAAGAGATAAGATCCGTTCTTTTTTCAAGGCTTTTTGCATTTGTGTTTTGGAATGTTTTAACATCATCTATTTCCTCAGTAAATGTCGTATTTTTTTGATAAAATCAACTTGTTACTGTGTGAACATTTTTCGATTATTTGACTATATCTGACTGCTTCTGACTTGTGAAATGGGTAAAATCGTGGGTACAAAGTCAGGTGGGTAAAATCGTTCACTCTCCAATGGCAGTTACAGCAAACTTCCCGTTCAGTTCCTCGAATGAAGGCTTTTTCAGCTCCTTGTTGGCGTCGTTGTAGATGTTCATGGTCGTCGCGGCGTCTGCGTGTCCCATGACTTCCTGAATGACCTTGATGTCGACCTTCTGCTCGCACAATCTTGTGCAGAACGTATGCCGGATGATGTGCGGCGTGAAAATCGGCATTAGCTCAGGCTCTCGACGTTCCTGCTTCGCATCTCTCCGTTCGTAGCGGTTGTACCGTTCACAAATGCCTGTGAGTGTTGTTGTGAACGCTCTCATGCAGATCGGCTTGCCGGATTTGAGGAAAAACACGTTCAGATCGCCGATGTCATCCAGATCCTCCAACGTACTGCGTTTGAGGTATTCGCGACGAAGCATCAACTCCACGTCATCCAGCATCGGGATGCTACGCTGTCCTGCAACAGTTTTCGTCATGCCGGTTGGATAGGTGTATCGTCCAGCTTCGTCCTTTTCTTTTGTTACGGTTTTGCGGATAATGATTTCGCGATTTGCAAAATCAACGTCCTGCCATTTCAGAGCCGCCGCTTCTCCTATGCGGACTCCGGTTCCGAACAGAAATGTAATCAACGGACGCCAGTGAGTTGCCGGTTTATTGCTGTATACGAAGCGCAAGAAATTTTCCTGCTGTCTTCGAGTCAGAGCGGTTTTCTTTTCGCTCGGATTGATTTTTGCGCTCTGTATGATGTCGTTGCACGGGTTTTTGCGTAAGACGTCATCATTTACGAAGACTTGGAAAACCTGACTGAGTACGGCGTTTACTCCTTTTACCGTAGAATATGACAGGTTTCTCTTTGTTTGCAGCTCGATATAGTACGTTTTGATGGTTGACGGTCGAAATGCTCCGATTTTCATTTGACCAAGCTCTTTCCTGACGTAGCGGTTGTAACTGTCTTCGTAGAGACCTTTCGTGGACGCTTTGACGCCCGTTTTTGATTTGATGAATACATCAAACGCGCGATCGAGCGTAATTGTTTTTGCGCTTTGCAAATCCAAACCGTCCAAAAGATCGTGCGATATGTGTTTTTCGAGGTCTCTGAGCGGTTCACAGGCTCTTCTTCCTGGCGGAAGAGGATCGCTTGCCACAAGACGCCAACTGTAAATACTGCGTTTTCGTCGATTTTGGTCTGTGTATCGGTATTCGTACCGTCCGTCTTCTCTCTGCCTCTCACCCTCTTTCAGCACGCGGCCTTTTTTATCGCGTTTTTTGTCTGACATAGGCTCTCCTTTCCGACGAGAGCCGCATATAACACAACAGCAGTATATCAC
>CAMVGI010000178.1 GCA_947166955.1 uncultured Clostridia bacterium
CCCCAGCTTGTCACCAGCTTTGCCGACTACAAGCGTATGTACGGAGGATACCTCAGCGAGGCGGGCTTCGGCGGCGCCAGATTCCTCCCCTACGCGGTGGAGCAGTTCTTCGCCAACGGCGGTTCCCGCGCGTATATCATGCGTGCGGTTCCCAGCGACGCGAAGGCGGGCAGCGTGACGTCTGGCGTCTTGAAGATCACGGCGGCAAGCCCCGGCGCGTGGGCGGATAATATGCGCGTGACCGTCGAGCCCTCCTACAAGGCGAAGACGCAGGTCTTCGCCGTAAACGGCGCCGATTTGACGCTCAAGAACGCCGACGGCTTCAACACCGGAGACGTGGTCGAGCTGTTCGACGGCAACAAGAGCGCGTTTGCGACCATCAAGAGCGTGCTGGACAAGGTCGTTACGCTCGACGCGCCTTGCACGCTCGACGTGGCGGACACGAAGGTCGGCACGGCGAAATTCATCCGCACCTGCGAGGTGACCATCACCGCGCGTCTCGACGACTCGGTGGAGACCTTCGCAAACCTGTCCCTCAAGCCCGCCGCGCTCAACTACGCGCCCGTCCGCACCGCGAAGAGCGACCTGATCAAGGTCGAGATCCTTGCCGCCGCCAAGTCCGCGGCGTCCAAGGAGGACAAGAAGGACGAGAAGGGCGAGAAGGGCAAGAAGGACGAAGCTCCCGCGGCTCCCGCCGGCGGCATCACGCCGTATGAGCTGTGCGGCGGCGTCGGCGGTATGCTGGTGCTGACGCCGGAGGGCGGCAGCAACGGCGGCGCGCCCACGCCGGACGCGTATCTCGGCAGCGACGGCGGCCCCGGCAAGCGCACCGGTATGCAGGCGTTTTTGGAGCTTTCCAACGTCTCCATCATGGCGGTTCCCGGCGTCACCGCGCCGGAGGTGCAGGCGGGACTGATCGGCTTCTGTGAGAACAGGAAGAGCTGCTTTGCGATCATCGACGCGCCGATGGAGCTCAAGAAGCCCAACGACGTTGCGAATTTCCGCGATATGTACGATTCCACGTATGCGGCGATGTATCACCCCTGGCTGCAAATGTACGACGCGGGCGCGAAGCGCAGCGACTTCTTCCCGCCCTCCGGCGCGATGGCGGGCGTTTACGCCAGAAGCGACAACGAGCGCGGCGTACATAAGGCGCCCGCCAACGAGGTCGTTCGCGGCTGCACGGGCCTGAGCTGCAACTACAACACCGGTGAGCAGGATATCCTCAACCCCGTCGGTGTGAACCTGATCCGCGCCTTCCCCGGCCGCGGCATCCGCGTCTGGGGCGCGCGCACCATCAGCTCCAACGGCCTGTGGAAGTACCTCAACGTCCGCCGCCTGTTCATCTATGTGGAGGAGTCCATCCGCGCCAACACGAACTGGGTGGTCTTCGAGCCCAACAGCGAGGTGCTCTGGGGGCGCGTGAAGCGCACCATCGAGACGTTCCTCGCCACCTGCTGGAGAGACGGCGCCCTCGCCGGCACCAGCCCCTCCGAGGCGTTCTACGTCGAGTGCGGCCCCACCACCATGACACAGGACGACATCGACAACGGCAGACTGATTTGCGAGATCGGTATCGCTCCCGTCAAGCCCGCTGAATTTGTGATCTTCCGCATCACGCAGAAGACCGCTTCCGGCAGCGAGGAGTAAGCCCTGCGGCTTTACTATCGACAGAAAGGATGACAGTATAGATGGCAATCAATTATCCATACAGAGTATTTCGCTATCAGGTCGAGATCGACGGGATCAGCCGCGCGGGCTTTTCGGAAGTTTCCGGCATGAGCTTGTCCACGGACGCCGTGGAGTACCGCGAGGGCGACGACCTGCGCAACACGCCGCGTAAGATGATGGGACTGACCAAGTTCGGCAACGTTACGCTGCGCTGGGGCGTTTCCGACGACGCGGACTTCCTCGACTGGATCTATTCCGTCGCGCCGTCGAACACCGCTCCCCCCACCGGCCTTGTGCGCCACAACGTGACCATCACGCTGATCGACGATGCGGGCAATCCGGGCCCGTCCTGGAACCTCATCAACGCGTGGCCGGTCGGCTACACCGTGCCGGACCTCAACGGTATGGGCGGAGAAGTGGCGATCCAGTCTTTGGAGATCTGCCACGAAGGCCTTGAGCACACGCCCGGCGCCGCCGCCGGCGAGCCGTCGCCCATCTGACGACATATCATGATTGTCCTCCCGCTGCCGCGCGGTTTTCGCGCGGCAGCATGGGAGGCTGTTACCGAAAACGGCGGAAAGCATGGAAACTGAATTCGAGTTCGAACTGCCGCGCGGCTATGTCGATAAGAACGGAGATGTTCACAAGCGCGGGACCATGCGCCTTGCCACGGCGGCGGACGAGATATTGCCGATGCGCGATCCGCGCGTGCAGCAGAACGCGGGGTATCTGACGGTCATTCTGCTCTCGCGCGTCATCACGAAGCTGGGGACGCTGAGCAGCATCAACACGCGCGTGATCGAGGGGCTGTTCACCATGGACCTCGCGTATTTGCAGGATCTTTACCAGCGCATCAATATGTCGGAGCTGCCGACGTATAAGGTCGTCTGCCCGCATTGCAATCAAGAGATCGAGGTGCCGCTGGATTTTTTATTAACCTAGGGCTGGTGCTGTACCCGCAGGAGCAGCTCTATCAGGAGATGACCTTCCTGTCGTATTATTTGCACTGGTCCAGGAACGACGTGATGGGTCTGAGCCATTTGGAACGTCGGCGCTGGTGTTCCGAGGTGTCGGCGGTCAACCAGAAGCTCAGCGGTTCGGAGCAGAAAAAAACCTTTGAGTTCCGATAGAGGAAACAGCTATGCTGCAATTTGGTAAAGATCCGCTTTCTGCGTTTCGCTTTTCCGTAACGGTGGACGGCGAGGACGTGGGGGCGTTTACGCAGTTTTCCGGCATTAAAATGCAGGTGCAGACGATCCAGGCCCGCTCCGGCAGCGATATCCGCGGCGTACAGGAGTACGTTCCCGTGCTCACGACCTACGCTCCTGTTACATTGACGCGCGGCGTGATCACGAACGATTCGTTTGTCCGCTGGCTGTTTTCGGCGAGCGCCTCTAACCATATCGGGCCTGCGGGCGGACGGAATCTGCGCCGGACGCTCGACGTCTTTTCTTTGGAAGAGGACGGCAAGGCGGGAATGAAATGGTCGCTGATCGACGCGATGCCCATCGCCTACGAGGTCACGCCGATGGACAGCTCGCGCAGCGAGGTGCTGTTTGAAAGCATGACCTTTGCCATCATGGGCGTGGACCGCAGCACCGGAACGTCCCGCGGCAGCGAGCATTGGGGGTGACGCCGTATGCTTGAGAGCGAATATCTTTCCGGCTCGTATTTTGAGGTGGCGCTGGTCGGACCGGGCGCGCAGATCATGGGCAGGTTCACTTCGGTGAGCGGCTTGAACATGGAGGTCGAATACGAGATTTACAACGAGGGCGGCCTGAATTATCCGCGCTTCTTTTTCAAGGAGAACAAACCGCAGCTTTTGGTGCTGGAGCGGGGCGTCGTGACGACGCTGGATTCGGTTTCCCTGCTGATGCTCATGTGCATTGAGGGCATGTCGATCCCGCTGGCGGGAACGGTCATTCTGAAGGACAGCTTCGGAAACCCGCAGAGGACGTGGACCATTGTGGGCGCGTATCTTCAGAAGTACGTCGGTCCCGACCTGAACAGCAACCAGCCGGCGCTGGCGGTGAGCCGCATCGAGTTGATCTATAACGGGTGCTATTGATGGAATCCATTGCCGTAATCAAACCGGATATGACGGTCGCGGGACAGGGAAGCCTGTCTCCGTTTGGCCTGCTGTCGCAGTTGTTTACGGAAGAACTCGTGCGCCGCAGCGCGCAAACGATCGGCAGCTATCGCCCCCTGCATTTGGCATATTTGGAGGAGGACGAGGACGAGGAAGCGGTGCGGCAGGCTCCGCAGGAGATCCACTTTGACCTGAACGTGGAGCTGCTGGTCAACCGTCTGCTGCGCGACGAGCGCGAGGAAAAGAAGAAACAGGAGAAAACGCCGGAGCAGCGCATTTTGGAGCGCGTGATCCTGCGAGAGAGGGAAATACGCACGGCGTATCAGGAGACGCGCCGCGTGGTGTTCGAGACAGGCGGACGGCGCATAACGGCAAGCCTGCCCGCGCGTTCGGACGCGCGAGCCCTCGAACCGAATACGCGGGAGACCGGACAGGAACCGCGGCAGACCGGAGAGGAGCGCAGCACGAAAAAT
>CAMVGI010000179.1 GCA_947166955.1 uncultured Clostridia bacterium
GGAAGGGGGAGGCGCCTCGCGAGTTCCTCCGCCGCGGCGTAAGCTTCGGCGGATTCCACCTTGTTGATATACACGCGGTCGCCGAAGCCCTCGGCGGCGATGACGCGCGCTTCGCCCTCCGGCGTCGCGGGCGCGTCGAGCGATACGCCCGCCAGCTCCGCCCAACGCTCGGGGCGGTGGCAGACCTCGCGCACGGGCCTGCCGAAGCCGTCCGCGCCCACGACCAGCACCGTGCGCTGCGCGTTCGCGGGGACGACCGGTTCGTGCGGCGCGTGCGCCTTGAGCGGCAGGCGTTTTGCGCCGTCCGCCTCGACGAGCACATAGTCCGCAAGCCCCGCCAGAACTTCGAAAGAGAGCGGCGGCGCGGTCAGCTTGCCGTGCTCGGCGACCGTTCCCGCGCAGACGGCGCCGTGCTCCGCAAGCGCCGTCTTCAGCGCGTCCGCGCCGTCGGTGACAAGCGGATACCGCTCCGGTATGAGAATGTGCGTCGAGGTGCAGAGGATCACCACGCCCTTTTTGCGCAGCTCCTCCGTGAGCGTATACAGCAGCGTCGTTTTTCCACCGCCGCCGATGAGTGCGGTCACGCCGCGCCCGATGTTCAGTAAGGATGAGATCTGCATTACATCACCAATTCGTAAATGCCCGCGTATTCCACGTTTTCCGATGTGAGCGCGCGCTCCAGCGCCGCGCGTGTTTCCGCGCCGCCGCACCATGCGATGCCGCAGTCGGCGGAAAGGGCGCGCGGCGCGGAGATCAGCTTTCCAGCGACGCCGCTTTTCCGGCAGACCTGTTCCGTTGCCATCGCCTCCGCCGTCGTGTGGAAGGTGACGACGACGCACGTCTTTTTTTCCCTCATGGCCATATGCTCCACGTTATTCGCCAAAAAATATCAGGCTTGATTATAGCAAACTCATCCGCACTTTACAAGAGGGGAAAAAGCGTTTATAATAAACGAAACAAAACGGCGGAGAAAACGGACTCCGCGGGGAAGGGAGCTTACCTATGAAGCAGGAACTCCGTGCCGTGCTCTCGGCGCGGCTTTTTACCGACCGTAAGTGCTTCGGCCCCGGCGTCGCGGAGCTGCTGCGCCGCGTGGACGAGCATCATTCCCTGCGCGCGGCGGCGCAGTCGATGGAGATGGCGTACTCCAAGGCGTGGGCGATCACGAAAAACGCCGAGGAAGCCCTCGGCGTCAAGCTGCTCGTGTCCAGCACGGGAGGAAAGGGCGGCGGCGGTGCGGCGCTGACCGACGAAGCGCGTCAGCTTCTGGAGGCGTACGGGCGCTACTGCGACAAGCTGCGCGCCTACGGCGACAAGCTGCTGGAAGAAGAATTCGCGTTCTGCAGGGAGTGGAAATGATCTATCTGGATAACGCGGCGACGACGCTTCAAAAGCCGCCGCGGGTGGCGGACGCGGTGCTGCGCGCGCTCTCCACGCTCGGCAACAGCGCCCGCGGCGCGCATACGGGCGCGATGGACGCCTCGCGCGTCATCTACGGCGCACGGGAGAAGATTGCGGCGCTGTTCGGCTGCGCGCGCGCCGACCATGTCGTGTTTACCTGCAACGTGACCGAGGCACTGAACATCGCGATCAACGGTATCGCGGGCGCGGGCGACCATGTGGTGACGACGGCGCTGGAGCACAACTCCGTGCTGCGCCCGTTGTACGCGCTGGAGCGCGAACGCGGCGTCGCGCTCGACGTCGCGCCCGCCGACCGGCAGGGGAGGCTCGACTACGACGCGCTTGCGCGGCTTGTGCGGCCGGGCACGAAACTGGTCGTGTGCACGCACGCGTCGAACCTGACGGGCAACGTCACGGACGTCGCCCGCGTGGCGGAGATTGCGCATGAAAACGGCGCGCTGCTGGTCGTGGACGCGGCGCAGACCGCGGGCGCGCGGCGCGTCGATATGAACGAACTCGGCGCGGACGTGCTGTGCTTCACCGGACACAAGGGGCTGATGGGCCCGCAGGGGACGGGCGGACTGTGCATCCGCGAGGGCGTGGAGATCCGCCCGTTCAAATCCGGCGGTACGGGCGTGCAAACGTATCTGCGCGCTCAGCCGCCGCAGTATCCGACGCGGCTTGAGGCGGGGACGCTCAACGGACACGGCATCGCGGGGCTTTCCGCCGCTATCGATTTCATCAACGAGGTCGGCGCGGAGACGATACGGCAAAAAGAAGCGGCGCTGACGCGGCGCTTGTATGAGGGCGTCCGCGAGATCCCGAACGTGACGGTTTACGGCGACTTTTCCGGCGACCATGCCGGCATCGTCGCGCTCAATATCGGCGCATTGGACTCCGGCGAGGTCGCGGACGCGCTCGCGGAGGACTACGGCATCGCGACCCGCGCGGGCGCGCACTGCGCGCCGCGGATGCACGAGGCGCTGGGAACGAAGAAACAGGGCGCGGTGCGCCTGAGCGTTTCGTGGTTTACCACGGAGGAGGAGATCGACGCGGCGATCCGCGCGGTGCGGGAGCTTGCGTCGGAGGAAACTTGACGGCTTGAAGCCGATTTGATATGGAAAGCATCAAAGACGGAGGATCAAACGATGACGAAAAAGATAAAATGGCTGCCTCTGCTGTTGGGCGTCGTCCTGCTGCTCGCCGCCTGCGGGCAAAAAGTGCAGGTGACGGTGCCCGAAACGCCGCCGACCCCCGTTTCCGGCGGACAGCAGACGCCGGAGGAGACGAAGCTTGAGGTCGAGAACAGCGGCGGATACTATGTTCGCGTGAACGACAAGGTGTACTTTCGGCGCTACGGGAAGAACGCGCTCGGAAAGGTCGCCACGTTCGGCGCGTTTGCCGGAGACTGGGGCATCGGCTGCGAGGAGTCGGAGCTGGTGGCGTACGATACCGCTTCGGGCAAGCTGGAAACGCTGTTCGTCGAGAACGGCTGCGGCCCGCTGTGGTACGGCGACGGCGGCTTCTATCTGCGCGAGTGCGACGGCGTGAACTGGTATGCGCTCGACGGCTCGACGTCGGAGCAGATCGGCTCCGGACGGCCGCTCTACGTGACGGAGGACGGCCTGCTCGCGACGGAGCAGACGAACTATTCGGAGGAGTATCAGGCAACTTATGCGTTTTACCGCGACAAAAAGCTCGTCGGCAAGGCGGAGACAGGCGATATACTCTATGAGGCGGGCTTGACGGAACAGGGCCTTTTCCTGATCGGGGGAGGCGGCGGATATGCCAATGACGAGGCATGCGTCTGGCAGATCACGCCGGACGGCAAGATCCTCAACCTCGGCACACTGCCGGAGACCGCCGAGGACGCGTCGTACTACGGCATGCAGGCCGACCGGTTCCTCGACATGGGCGACAAGATCGTCATCGGCGTGGGCTACTACGCCGGTACGGGATATTTTCTCAACGAGGAGCGGCTCGTGGAGGTGACGCCCGGGCAGGAGAACAGTCTGCGCGAGCTGGAGTACCGCGAGGACGCCGCCGAGGAGGACGACGAGCCGGAATGGGAGCTGCCGTACCCCGTGCGCGGCGACGACGGGACGCTCGCGTTTGTTCCCGCGCTGCCCGGCGCGCTGCGCGTCGGCTGGGAGGACGAGGACAAGGGCGCGCTCGAGGTCTACGAGAACGGGGCGTGGCGCGTCCTCGCCGAAAACTTCTGCCCCGACGCGCCGGACGGCTACGGACGTCGGCGCATCGAGCAGCACATGGAATACATAAACGGAACGGCGTACGTGACGCTCGCCTACACGCACGCGTCCCCCGTCGACAGCGTCGGCTGGCGCGACGCGTTCGCCCTGCTCGACATGGCCTATCTCGCGGTGGACGGCGGCGCGGTGCGGGAGCTTGACTGCGTGGAGTACGACACGGAGCTTTACGGCGACGTGTGGTTTATCGAGGGCGCGTCCACGCTGCTGTGGCGGCAGGTCAGCGACGATCCGGAGAACGACAATGAGCTGTCCTACGTCTGCGCCGTCCCGATCGCGGAGGACGCCTATTGGGAGGGTGGCTGGGAGGCCGTCTGGGACGGAACGACCGGACTTCTTCCCTATGACTACGGCGAGGGCGAGGAAAGCTACTACGGCATTCCGGCGCCCGAGGACGAGCCCGCGGGACGGCTCTGCCTGCGGCTCGACCGCGACGGGACGGTCGTCGCCCTGTCGTGCAAGGCGCCGAACGAGCTGCTCGCCGTCGACTTCGACGTCGCGGAGGGGGGGCTTGCCGGCGCGGCGGAGGTAACCGTACCATTCGCCGTGGGCGGAATCGGC
>CAMVGI010000180.1 GCA_947166955.1 uncultured Clostridia bacterium
TGCTGGAGTTCATGGAAAACGGCTCGATCACGCTGATCGCCTCCACGACGGAGAATCCGTATTTCTACGTCTACGGCGCGCTTCTGTCGCGCTCGACGGTGTTCGAGTTCAAGAGCGTCGGCCCCGAGGAAGTCCTTCCCGCGGTGCTGCGCGCGCTGAACATCCTCAAAGAGCGCAGCGAACTGCCGCTTTCGTGGGAGGACGGGGTTCCGGAGCGCATCGCCCTCAACTGCGGCGGCGACGTGAGAAAGAGCATCAATGCCTGCGAGCTTTTATACGCCTCGGCGGAGGCAAAGCGCGGCAAGCTGAAGCTGACGCTCGACGACGCCGATCAGCTCGCCCAAAGGAGCGCGATGCGCTACGACAAGGGCGGCGACGCGATGTACGACTGCGCGAGCGCACTGATGAAGAGCCTTCGCGGCAGCGATCCGGACGCGGCGCTGCATTACCTCGCGCGTTTTCTGGAGGCGGGCGACCTCATCACGCCGTGCAGGCGCCTTCTCTGCTCGGCGAGCGAGGACGTCGGCATGGCGTATCCGCAGGCGATCGCCATCGTGAAGGCCTGCGTCGACACGGCGATGCAGCTGGGACTGCCGGAGGCGCAGCTTCCGCTCGCGCAGGCGGCGATCCTGCTTGCCACCGCGCCGAAGTCGAACAGCGTCGTCGAAGGTATCGGCGCCGCGTGGTCGGACGTGAGGGCGGGGCGGACGGGCGATATTCCGCGCCAGCTCCAAAACGTCCACGCCGACACGACGGGCATGGACAACCGCCAGAACTACAAGTATCCGCACAGCTATCCCAACCACTGGGTCAAGCAGCAGTATCTGCCCGATGCGATCAAAAACGCGAAATACTACCGCTTCGGCGACAATAAGACCGAGCAGGCCGCGGCGCAGTATTGGGAGAAGATCAAGCATGACGATGGAACTGAGAGCGAATGACCGCGTTGAGATGAAAAAGCCGCATCCCTGCGGCGAGCGGGTCTGGCTGGTCCTGCGCGTCGGCATGGACGTAAGGCTTCGGTGTACCGGCTGCGGCCGGATGGCGGAGTTTCCGCGCGCAAAAGCGGAGAAGGCAATCAGAGGGGTGTTGAGGGAGGATGAGCGATGAGCAAAAGGACCACGCGCATCATCGCGATCATCATCGTTGCGGTGATGGTGCTGTCGTTTCTCGGTTCGATGATCATACCGTATCTGTGAGAGCCGCCGTTTCGCCCGCCGCGCAAGCGGCGGGCTTTTTTCGCGCTTTTTTGTGGGACGCGCCGCCTATAATGGGGAATCGAAGGCGGTGAGGGATGTGGTCGTGTATTGGGATCTGGCGGCGCTGTGGAATTTTCTGCTCGACTATCTGCTGCTGCTCGGTACGATGCGCCTCGCGGGGCGGCCCCTCCGCCGCAAACGGCTCGCGTGCGGCGCGGCGCTCGGCGCGGCTTATTCCGTCGCGGCGCTTTGGTTTTCGCTTCCGGCGTGGACGCTGCTGCCGGCGCTGCTTGCCATGTCTCTCGCGGCGTTTGGCGGCGAGGCGCGCCGTATCCGCCTAACGCTGCTGTTTTTGCTGCTTGCCTGTGCGCTCGGCGGCGTCGTGCTGCTGCTCGGACGCCTCGGCGGGAGTATGGAGCGCCTTGCGCCGGCGGTGCTGTACGCGCGCATCCCGTGGGACGTGTTTTTCGCGGCATCCTGCGCGGCGTATGTCGTGTTGTCGGTCGTTTTCCGCGGCGGCGCACGGCATGAGAATACGGAATTCGTGCATGCGGAGATCGTATGCGGCGGAAGAAGCGTTGCGCTCCGTCTGCTGCGCGACACGGGGAACACGCTCTGCGACCCGCTGACCGGCGAGGGCGTGCCGGTAATCGAAAAAAACGCGCTCGCACCGCTATTCCCGAAAGGGATCGACGCCGCGGCGGCGTATATGCCCTTCAAGACGCTGCGCGTCCGCACGGCGGACGGCGCGGACGGGGCGCTGGAGGCGTTCCGCTGCGACGGGCTGAACGTAGACGGGCGCAGCCTCGGCGCGCGCCTGGTCGCGCTGACGCCGGAACCGCTTGGCGGCGCGTATCAGGGGCTTTGGTATGACGAGAAGAGGGAGGAAACGGAACGGCATGAATTGGATCGCATTGTGGTGGGATAAACTCAAGGCGTTTTTAGAGCGGGAGGGTCTGCTGCCGCGGGACGGGATCTTCTACATCGGCGGGAGCGATACGCTGCCGCCGCCGTTTTCGCGTGAAAAGGAGGCGGAGCTGCTGGAGCGCCTCGATGCGGGCGAGATCGAGGTGCGCCAGACGCTCATCGAGCACAATCTGCGCCTCGTCGTCTATATCGCGCGGCGGTTCGAGAACACGGGCGTCAACATCGAGGACCTCATTTCCATCGGCACCATCGGGCTTATCAAGGCGATCAACACCTACAAGAGCGACAAGAACATCAAGCTTGCGACCTATGCCTCGCGCTGCATCGAAAACGAGATTTTGATGCATCTGCGCAAGACTTCGAATCAGAAAGCGGAGGTCAGCTTCGACGAGCCGCTCGGTTCGGACTGGGACGGCAACGAACTGCTGCTCTCCGACATCCTCGGCACGGACGAGGACACCGTGATGAAGCCCATCGAGGAGGACGTGGACCGTTCGCTTCTGCGCAGCGCGGTCTCGACGCTCTCGCCGCGCGAGCGGGAAATCATCACGCTGCGCTTCGGCCTCGACGGGCGCGACGAGCTGACGCAGAAGGAGGTCGCCGACCGCATGGGCATCTCGCAGAGCTACATCTCGCGCCTCGAAAAGCGCATCATCGCGCGGCTGAAGAAGGAGATCCTGCGCATGAGTTGACAAACGCGTCTTTTTGCGATACAATACCGCCCGTCAAACGCGAGGATGAGGAGCAGTACGCGCGCGCAGAAGCCAAGAGAGGGAACGGTCGGTGGAAGTTTCCCGTGAAGACGCGCGGAAGTCGCCTCGGAGCAGCCGGATCGAACCGGCACGCCGCCTTTTTGAAAGCGGCGCGCCGCAAGTAGACCGGACGGGCGCGCCCGTTACAGCGCGATAGAGTGCCGCGGGGCGGAAAGCCGCGCGGAATTCGGGTGGTAACACGGACGTTTCGTTCGCCCCGAGCCTTTTGGCTCGGGGCGTTTTTGCTGTTAAGGAGGAACGATATGTTTGAAGTGGAGCAGACTTACGATCTCGCGGCGCTGACGGTGCTTTGCCGCGCCGCGCGCAAGACGGTGCAGCGCTGGAAAACCGTCCTGCGCGGCGTCGTCTGGGCGATATTCGTATTGGGCGCGGCGCTGATTGTATTCCAGCTGGCGCAGGGGACGTTTGATCCGGACGATTGGTATCTCTTTGCCGCGATCGCGTTCCTGCTCGCGTTCCTGCTGTTTGAGGACAGGCTCAACGCGTGGGTCGCGCTGCGAAACCTCGTACCCGGTACGGCGCACTCGACGACGGTGTTTGACGACGACGCCTACACGGTCACGACGGACACGACGCAGACGCGCTGGGAGTATGAAAACATCACTGGCCTGTGCGAAACGGAGCGATATTTCCTTTTCTTCCTCGGCAAGCGCCACGGACAATGCTTCGACAAGCGGGGCTTCCGCGCGGGCGAGCCGGAGGTGTTCCGTGCGTTTATCGAGCGGAAAACGGGAAAAACCTTCCAAAAGACCAAATAACCATTTCAGATAAGGAGAACACCATGAAAGAACTGCCGAAAATCTACGAGCCCCAGCAGGCGGAGGGGCGCATCTACAAAATGTGGGAGGACGCGGGCTGCTTCCGCGCGGAGGTCGACGCCGCGAAAAAGCCGTTTTCCATCGTCATGCCGCCGCCCAACGTCACGGGCCAGCTCCACATGGGCCACGCCATGGACTCCACGCTGCAGGATATCCTGACGCGCTTTAAGCGCATGCAGGGATATTCCGCCCTGTGGCTCCCCGGCACCGACCACGCGGGCATCGCCACACAGATCAAGGTCGAGGAGGATCTGCGCGTGAACGAGGGCAAGACGCGCTACGACCTCGGGCGCGAAAAGTTTTTGCAGCGCGTGTGGCAGTGGAAGGAGAAGTACGGCAACCGCATCGTCGAGCAGCAGAAGAAGATGGGCGCTTCCTGCGACTGGAGCCGCGCCCGCTTCACCATGGACGAGGGCTGCTCCAAGGCCGTGCGCGAGACCTTCTGCGAGCTGTACGAAAAGGGCCTGATCTACAAGGGCAGCCGCATCATCAACTGGTGCCCCCACTGCC
>CAMVGI010000181.1 GCA_947166955.1 uncultured Clostridia bacterium
CAAGAAGGGGAAGCTTTGGCTCATGCCGTGGGGCAACTCCAGCCGCGCGGTCGTGGCGACGATGCTGATGCGGTTTTGTTTGGATCTTGGCATTTACGAGTGAGAGGAAACGGCTTGTAGAGGTGTTTTGTTAAATGAAAAAGAAGATCATGAAAGTATTCTTTGCAATGGTATATTTTCTGCTGTGCTTCTTCTTGCTTCGCTTGATTTTTCGGAACACTTTTGGCGGGTTTGCGAACGTTCTGGCAGTAGTTTGCTTGATAATTGCCTTTATCCTAAGTGTCGGATTGTCGGAATATACGGTAAATAAGCTGTTTGCTAATGAAGACAACGACTGATGCCGCACAGAACGAAGACCGTTCCTCTTGTGGGAGCGGTCTTTTGTTATGCCGTTTTTCGTTTTGCACAAAGGGCTTTATTTGCAATCGTTATTAGGGACGGAGGCTTTACAGGAAGGATTCCAAAACGTACAACATTTGCCGCCCTTCGTCCCAAAAGACGATCAGCTCGCTGTGATCGTCCTGCGATTGGTAGTGATATACGCAGCCGGAGCAGACGGGGCGCTGCTCCGCCGGCACGTTCAACTGACCGAGCCAATCGTCCGCCGCGGCGTGAAAGCTGTCGTGATAGATCGTCGCGTGCTCGTCGGGGAGCCAGGCGTACATGGATTCGATGTGCGTGTCCCGGCAGGAATAGACGTGATAGCGCAGCCCGTCGCCGTGGGGGCTCGCGCCGGAATCGGCGCTGTAGACCTCGGTACACTGCCCCCTGTGCGGCAGCGTGAACCCCCAGTTTGCCTGAAGCACCGCGCTGTAGCTGCCGCTGCCCGCGCGCAGACCGACTGCGGCGGCGCCGACGAGCGCAAGGCCGAGGACGAGCGCGGGGAGCCATTTCTGCCATTTTTTCATGGGAAGACCTCTTTCCGTTTTAATACAGGCACAGCAGCGAGAGCGTCACCGCGCCGAAGTACAGGAAGGCGCGGAACGTTTTTTCTTTTCGCGCCAGCGACCACGCCGCACAGAGGCAGCCGAACGCGAGCACGCACGCGAGCCACGTCGATTGCAGCCGCCGCGGCGTAAAGCCGAAGCAGTCGATGTAGAGCCACAGCTTCGAGAGCGCCACCACCGCGAGCAGCAGGCTTTCCGCGAGCAGCGCAAGGCACAGGACCAGCAGCGCGCGGCTCTCGTACACGCCTTTTTTCGACGTGCGCGTCGCGAGCCACAGCAGCGCGAAGTTGACCGTCATGACCTTGCACAGTTCGAAGAAGCCCTGCCGCGCGTATTCCGCGACCACGAAGCCGTCGGGCAGCGTGCGCGTGAACGCGCCGAAGAGATAGCGGCCCTGTACGACGAAGAACAGCGCGTAGAGTGCGCAGAACAGCGCCAAAAGCGCGGGCCAGACCCGCTCGCGGACGCCGCGCAGAGCGGAGAGAAGCTCGCCGTCGATTTTTGCGGCGCGATTGCGCAGCGCGCTTTTATCCTCGCGGCGCGTTCCGGCGAGAAGACCGTAGAGATACGCGCCGACGGGCAGCGAGAGCAGGAAACGGAAGAGGAAATCGCCCAGCGCGTCCAGCTCCCAATCGAAGCGGAGCTGGTCCAGGGCGCCGGACAGCAGCGCCGCGAAGCCGTCGTCCGCGTCCATCAGCAAGCTTGCCGCGAGCGTGAGCAGCCCGAGCGCCGCCGCCACGATCGCGAGCGTCCACACGAGCGAGCCGGATTCTGCCTTTTCGCGCTTTTTCTCTCCGCGCACGCGGGAGAGGGCGAACCATACCGTCTGCATCCGCAGGAAGAAGTATTTGAGCGGGAAGACGAGGAAGCCGTCCAGCGCGTCGAGGGGGAGCATCCGTCCGCTTTCGCCCTCCAAAAGCGCGCCGGAGCGCGAGAGCGCCCACCACACCGCGAAGACGTGCAGAAACAGAAACGGCATGCCGCCCTCCCACGCGCGCCCGCGCCCGAACACGACGGAGCCGAGCAGCGCCGCCACGCAGAAGAGCCAGACAAAGCTCTCGCGGGAGCGCTTTGCGCCGCGGTGCAGATACTCCGTCAGCGCGACGAAGCCGAACGTGAACACGGCGAGCAGTACGCGCGGTGCGAGCGCCGACACATCCTCCAGCAGCAGACCGTAAAGACGGATGTAACAGTACGCGAGCGCGTACGTCAGACCCGCGGCGAGCATCTCGACTTTTGAAGCGGAAAACGGGGCGCGCTCCGCGAAGCTGTCGCGCGCGTCGAGGGCGTTTTTGGGCGCAATGATTCCGCCCGAGGCCGCCGCGACCTCCGGTTGATTTCCCTGCATATTCGGTTCCTCCTGCTTATTCCTTAAATTCCAAAAGATCGCCCGGTTGGCAATCAAGCTCGCGGCACAGCGCCATCAGCGTCGAAAAGCGGATGGCCTTCGCCTTGCCCGTCTTGAGGATCGAGAGATTCGCGGGCGTGATGCCGACTTTTTCCGCCAGCTCGCCGCTTGAGATCTTGCGCTTCGCCATCATGACGTCGAGGTTGACCAATATCTCCATATCCGCCGCCTCACACCGTCAGATCCAGCTCGTCCTTCATCGCGATCGCCTGCTGGAAGGCGTTTTTCACGATGCGGACGATCAGCGCCATGAACCCCGCCGCGACCGCGACGAACGCGAAAGGCAGATAGTACGCCGTGCTTGCGAGGCCGACCGCCGCCGCGCCGACGCAGCACCAGCTCACGACGCGCATGCAGCGCACGTTCGCCGCGATAAACACTTCGCCGCGCCGGATGTTGGCGAGCAGGCGCCAAAGTTCGTACAGGCACAGCCAGCCGAACGCGCTGCCGACATAGATCGACGCCGTCAGCAGCACGCCGAGCTGCCAGCGCATCTGGCGCACCTGCACGAACCACAGCGCGAGCCAATACGCGCGGATATCCAGCGCGAGCAGAAGCAGCGCAAATAGTACGACGCAGGCCTGCGAGAGCGCGATGCTCTTATCCTTGTTCCAATTCAAGCGTTTCGCCCCTTTCTGCGCACAGCATAACACGAGTATTATTGTTTGTCAACAGGAATTTATCGAAAAACGATAAATTATTATTGAAAGGCAAGACCTCCCACCGTGCGGCGGGAGGCCTTGCGGGATACGTGCTATGGTGTTATACCGTGCGGCGGGAGGTCAATATACCTATTAGATATTATGTGAACGCACGGTAGAGGATCGCCATGGTCTCGGCGCGGCTGAGCGTGCGCTTGGGCAGGAGGTTGTTCACGTAGCCCTGAAACACGCCGTCGCGCACGAGCGCGCCCATCGCCTCCGAGGCGGAGGACGAAACGCTGCCCGCGTCGGGGAAGCGGGCGTAGTCGGCGGCGGAGCCGGGCTGGATCTTGCCGGCGTTGCGCAGCGCGCGGTAGAGATAGAGCGCGGCGTCCTCGCGCGTGATCGTGCCCTCGGGGTCAAACCCCGTGACCGTCGCGCGAACGCGCGGACGCGCGTTGGGGTTCTCGGCGAGCGCGGCTGTGTACTCCGGATTCGGCGCGGTGCGCGTATCGGCGTTGGTCACGACGCCGAGCGCCTTTGCGCCCGCGATCGCGGCGGCGTAGTACTTGTCGGCGGGAACATCGGCGTAGCTGGACGTGCCCGCGGCGGGGAAGTTGAAGAGCCGCTGGAGCAGCAGTACAAAGTCGCCGCGCCGCATGCCGGCGGAGGGGCCGAAGCCGTTGCGCGAGTTGCCGTTGGTCGCGCCGTACTGCCGGAAGAAATCGACCGCCTGCACCGCCCAGGGCGTCTCGTTCATGTCCGTGAAATAGATCGAGTAGATGGACGGGGTAACGACAAAGCGGAGGTTGCCGACGTAGCTGTTGCCCTTATCGTCGCTCACCGTGAACGCGATCTGCGATACGCCGCTGAAGCCCGCCTTGGGCAGATACGAGATGCGCGAAGCGTCCGAGAGAGAATGGGCGACGGTCGCGTCGAACGGCGTGTAGTTGGAAAGGGAGTAGAAGTCGAGACACAGCTGGCCTTCCCCATCCTCCGGACGGGCGAGCGAGAGCGTCGTGGGCGCGCCGGAGAGGGACGACGCGGCGGCGCGGTAGAGGTCCGCGTAGTTCAGCGCCACCGCGGGACCCCATGTGGAGTACTCCAGCGGCTTGCCCGTTCCGCGGATGGCGGGCTTTTCCGCGACGGTGCTGGTGGAACCGCTGGTGACGTAGCCGTGGAACGAGCGCCCGCTGTAGCCGCTGTAGT
>CAMVGI010000182.1 GCA_947166955.1 uncultured Clostridia bacterium
GATATTGTTCAATCTCCCGCGGCGCATCGACCAGAAACACCTTGCCGTTTTGCGGTTCGGCGGCACGCCTGTCCAGCGTCAGCGACAAACAGCCCGACAAAAACGCCCGCTTGCCGAGATTCTGCATCCGGCGGAAAGTCGGTTCGTCCCGGCAGCCGATCAGCAGATCGTCCGGCAGCGCCGCGATCCCGCGACGGTCAAGCGCGGACAGACAGTGAAAGCCGAAAAAGCACGGATCCAAATCCGCGGAAACCGGAAATATCGGCGCGCCCTTCATATGCAGAAAACAGCCCTGCAGCACCAGCCGCGTTTTTTCGCCGCGATAGGTCGTGACATCCGTGCGCGCAACGGTCCGGATCTGTGCATCCGGAACGCCCATTTTGCGAAACAGTTCCCGCACCGAGAAGCTCTGGTACCAGTCGCCGAGATTGCCGTACTGGTCGCGGCTCTGCGCAGGATTGCGTCCGAAGGAAAGGTATCCGTATGTCATAACTGCCGTTCCTCCTTGCTCTTCCAGACGCCGAGGACCAGCACCGCCAGCAGCCGCACGGCGTTCAGCGCCAGAACAAGATCGCAAAACAGCGGCAGTCCGCCCCGCAGCAGCGCGGGGATGCAGACGGCAAAGAACAGGACGCTGTAGGAAACGTTGATATACAACTGGTATTTCTCCGCCGCGAACCGCAGCACAATGACCAGCAGGAGATTCGCGATAAAATAGACGATTTGTCCGCCGTTGGCGATGAGGAAAAACGGTTTCGCTTCGGCGACGACGTCCGGATAAAGCATGCCGATCAGAAACGGCGTGATCGGGATGAGCGCCGCGAACGCCAGCGCGCCCAAAGCCAAGCTGCACAGCGCACTCAGAACAAACTGCCGTCTGCCGAAGCTCTTGGCGCGCGCCAGAAATCCGATCGCCACGCCCGCGATCGGCTCGGTCAGCATCGCGATCGCTTTCCCCAACAGAGACGCGATATAAAAGATCGTGACCTGCGTGCCGTCGAGCAGCTTGCCCCAGTCGCTGTTGAGGCCGATGCAGGCCAGCACGGTCGTGCACTCGGCGGTCTCGGTGCGGTTATCGTCGAATTTCGGCGCAAATTTGCCGTTGGCGTCCTTGACGGAGAGGCACTTGCGGAACTCGACGCCCGCGCACTTGCCGTCCTTCACGACGACCTTGGTCTGGCCCCAGCCGTCGCGGATCTCGACGCCGTCGTGCTTGCACTCGTTCTGGTCCTCCTCGCCCATGGGCATCTCGTCGTAGCTCTCCAGACAGTAGAGCGTGACCTTCTCCGCGCCGCAGCGCGTCCGCGCCGATGCTGCCGCCGCCGATGACGACGACCTTGCCGGAGAGCTTCACGTCCTCTCCGGAGTTGACGCGCTTGACGAAGTCGATGCCGGGGATGACGCCCTCCGCGTCGTCGCCCGGGACGTTCAGCCTGCCGCCGTTCTGGAGGCCGATGGCGAGGTAAAAGCCCTTATAGCCCTGCTCGCGCAGCTGCGCGATGGTAATATCCTTGCCGACCTCGACGCCGCACTTGAACTCGACGCCCATCTCGCGCAGAATGTCGATCTCCGCCTCGACGACGTCCTTTTCCAGGCGGAACCCGGGCAGGCCGTTCATCATCATGCCGCCGGGCTTTTTCGCCTTGTCGAACACGGTGGGCTTGTAGCCCTTCATGGCGAGGTAGTACGCCGCGGTCATGCCCGCGGGGCCGGCGCCGACGATGGCGATCTTCTCGGTGTAGGGCCTGCCGATCTGGTTGACGAACTTCGGGATCTCGCGCGTCTTGGGATCGAGCTCCTGCTCGGCGATGAAGCGCTTGACCTCGTCGATGGCGACCGCCTCGTCCACGCTGCCGCGGGTGCATTCGGTCTCGCAGCGGTGGTTGCACACGCGCCCGCAGACCGCGGGGAACGGGTTTTCCTTGCGGATCAGCTCCAGCGCTTCCTTATACTTGCCCTGCGCGGCGAGGCGCAGATAACCCTGCACGGCGATGTGCGCCGGACATGCGGTCTTGCACGGCGCGGTGCCGGTCTCGACGACGTCCTCGCGGTTTTCGCGGTAGTCGACGTTCCAATCCTGCTTGCGCCAGATGTTGTGCTCGCTCATCTTGCGGTAATCGCGGGTCGGCAGCGGCTCCTTGGTGCAGAGCTTCTGGCCGAGCTTGAGCGCGTTGGCGGGGCAGTTTTCGACGCATTGGCCGCAGGCGACGCACTTTTCCTCGTCGACGACGGCGGTGAAGTTCGAGCGGATGACGTCGCGCGCGCCGTAGAGCATGCCGACGCGCAGGCCGAAGCAGGAGCACGAGCAGCAGTTGCAGATCGCCGCGCTCTCGCCGACCTCCTCGATGTTGGGGATGTCGTGCATAAGGCCGTTGTCCTCGGCGCGCTTCAAGATCTCCAGCACCTCCTCGCGGCTGACCTGACGGCCGCGTCCGGTGCGGATGTAGTGTTCCGCGCCCTTGCCCATCTGGATGCACATGTCCTCCTCCAGATGGCCGCAGCCCTCGCCGATGGTGCGGCGGGACGCGCGGCAGGAGCAGGGCGAAACGGAAAAGAGGTCGTACTTGTTGAGGTAGTAGCTGAGCCTCTCGTCGTCGCGGACGTTGGGAATGTCCTTGATGGCGCTCTCGATGGGCACCACGCGCATCAGGCCCGAGCCGTCCGGCATCATCGGCGCCATGGTCGCCATGCGGATGCGGGTGTACTCCTCGAACGCCTTCGCGACCTCGGGGTGGGTCGCGAGCAGTTCCTTGTTGTTGACGAGCATCTCCATGATGCCGGGGGCGAAGATCTGCATGTAGAAGCGGTCCTTGCCGTCGCCCGGGTCGGTCGTGATGCGGAACACGCCGATCCATGCAAGGTGCTCGGCAAGCTTCTGCGTTTTCTCAAGATCAAAGCCGGTCTTTTTGGCAAGGTACTCGGTCGTGCGCTCCTTGCGCAGCCCCGCCGCGATGGCGACGTCCGCCTCGTCGTCGGTGAGGATGGAGGCGAGGGAGTAGTACTCGGGGGCGTTCTCGTCGATCTTGTTCACGACGCCCGTGAGTCCGCCGACCACGTGACAGAGCTTGACGATCTTGGGTCTTAACTGTGCCATGACGTTCTCCTTCCGTGTGTTTACACTTTCACCTATTATATAATGTTACTTCTTCCAATCCTTGATCTGTTTGCGGAGCCATTCGTACCACGCCTCCATGCCCTCGCCGGTCTTGGCGGAGACGGGGAAGATCTCAAGCCCCGGATGGCGCATGTGCGCGTACTCCGTGACCTTGGCGAGATCGAAGTCGAAGTAGGGCGTCACGTCGATCTTGTTGATGATCAGCACGTCCGCCACCTCGAACATCAGCGGGTACTTGAGCGGCTTGTCGTGCCCCTCGGGCACCGAGAGGATGACGGCGTTTTTCACCGCGCCCGTGTCAAACTCCGCGGGGCAGACGAGGTTGCCGACGTTCTCCAAAAACACGAGGTCCAGCCCCTCCGTGCCGAACTCCGTGAGGCCCTGACGCGTCATGTCCGCGTCGAGATGGCACATGCCGCCCGTGTGGAGCTGGATGGCGCGCGCGCCGGTCTCCAAGATCGCCGCCGCGTCCACGTCGGAGTCGATGTCCGCCTCCATCACGCCGATGGACAGCTCGCCCTTGAGCGCGTTGATGGTGCGCTTGAGCGTCGTGGTCTTGCCCGAACCGGGCGACGACATCACGTTGAGCAGGAACGTTCCCTGCTCCTTGAGCTGCCCCCGCAGCTTGTCCGCATCCGCGTTGTTGTCCGCGAAGATGCTCTCCTTCACTTCGATCACTCTGATGGGGTCCATAGTCTTCCTCCCTGCGTCGCCGCAAAATTATACATTATAATAGATGGTATCATTATAAGGAAACCGCGTGCGTCTTGCAACTGTTTTCGCGGATTTCCGGCATTTTCTACGAATTGGCGAATCCCCCCTCCGGGGATGAAAAGACCCCCGCCTGAAGGCGGGGGTTCTTCTTACCTTTGTCATTCGCCGCGGGAGGCGAGCTTCTGCGTCTGCTCCAGCTCGGCGAGGAGCGCGCGGCGCTCGGCGTGGCGACCGCCCTGCGCTTCGGCGTTCAGCCACTCGTCCACGATCATCTTCGCCGTCTCCAGCCCCACGATGCGCGCGCCGAAGGCGATCATGTTCGCGTCGTTGTGCTCCTTGGAGAGCCGCGCGGTACACGGGTCGCTGCAAA
>CAMVGI010000183.1 GCA_947166955.1 uncultured Clostridia bacterium
GATCAGCTCGTTCTCCTTGATAAGACCGCCGCGCGCGCAGTTGATGAACGACGCGGTAGGCTTCATCCACGAGAACTGCTCGCGGCCGATGGAGTGGTGCGTGGACTCGACCTCGGGCAGATGGACGCTGACGAAGTCCGCCTGCTCCCAGACCTCCTTGGCGGTGGCCTTGAGCTCGCACAGATCGCCGACCTTGTCCTGCGTGACGAACGGATCGTAGGCGATGACCTTCATGCCGAAGCCGTACTTCGCTTTCTGCATGGCGAGCTGGGAGATGCGTCCCGCGCCGATCATGCCGAGCGTCTTGCCGCCCAGCTCATAGGTGTTCTGCATACCCATGCGCACGAGGAAGTTGCCGCTGCGGAACTGCTTGTCGACGTAGTTGAAGCGCTTGGCGCACAGCAGCATGAGCAGGATCGCGTGCTCGGCGACGGCGTTGGCGTTGCCGGCGGGCGCGAAGACGACCTGGATGTTCTTCTCCGCGGCGTGGTCCATGTCGATGTTGTCGAGGCCGGCGCCCTGCTTGCCGACGACCTTGAGGTTCTTGCACACGTCCATCATCTTCGCGGTGATCGGCTCGGTGCGGCACATGATAGCGTCGGGCTGATAGTCGGTAAGCTCCTTGACGTAGGTTTCCTCGTCGTTGTGCGAGCAGACCTTCACCTCGAAGCCGTTTTGCTCGAAGATGTGGGTCGCCACCTCGTTGAGCTCGATGGTGTAGTAGACTTTGAACTTAGCCATGATGCAGCTCCTCCTGTTCATTTTATGATAATTTCACAAAAGTTTTTCGCGTTGCTATGATTCTATCCCCTATTCCGACGAAAAGCAAGGGCTTTTTGCAAGATTGCTTTCATGTTTTTCAACGTGTCGTTTTCTTTTTGAAATTGTGCCGTCAAAATGTGAAGGATTCCCCGTTTTTTTGCATCGGCACGACCTTGTCCGCGTCCTCGGGATGCGCGGCGCGGTAGCGTTCGATCGCGTCGAAGCGCTCCCAGAAATGCATGGGAAACACCTTGCGCACGGCGACGTTTTTCAAAAGATACGCCAGCCCCATGTCGGTCGCGTCGCCGAGGCGCGTGTCGAGCGGCGCCATCGCAGCGTCGATGACCGGTTCGCAGCCGGAATCCGCCGCTTCGTCGCGCACGGCGGCGGCGAGCTTTTCGATCGCGCGGCGGTAGCTTGCCGCCATGTTCGTGCAGTACAGCCGCCCTTCCTCCTCCCAGTGCCACCAGTTGAGGTCGCCGCCGTGGTAGACGAGCCTTCCCTCGGCGGAGAGCAGGAACGCCACGCCCGCGTCGGTGGAGTTGACCGTGCGCACGGTCAGCGCCTCGCCCGCCGCCTCGGTCACGAGCAGGCTGTCGACGCGGATAGAGGTCACGCGCGCGAAGATTTCGTCGGTCATGCCAAGTTTTTCCCAGCGGCGCGTCGCAAGCCGGATGTCATGGGAGAGGATGAAGCGCGTGAGCGGATACTGCTCCGGCAGCTTGAAGATCTTCGGGTCGAAGTGATCCTCGTGGCTGTGGCTTGCAAAGACGAGCAGCGGCTTATCCCGGTCAAGCGGCGGCAGCTCGCCCTTCCACCAGTCAAAGAGCGTATAGAACTTGTCCCACTCGACGAGAAAGCCGCTGTGGGCGAGGTAGGTAACAGTCATGGTCGTCTCCGGATACAAAAGAATCAATAACGGTAGGATTATACCATAGGCAACCTGCTATTGGCAAACCCCACATCTTGTGGTAGAATACCTTCGATATGTTGAAAAGAGCCTACATCGAGATCACAAACCGCTGCAACCTGCACTGTGCGTTCTGCCCCGGGACGCGCCGCGCGCCGCGCACGATGTCGCCGGAGGAGTTCGCGCTTGTGCTGGACCGCCTGCGCGGACATACCGCCTACGTGTATCTGCACGTCATGGGCGAGCCGCTGCTGCACCCTCAATTGGACGCGCTGCTCGCGCTCGCGGCGGAGCGTGGAATGAAGGTCTGCCTCACGACGAACGGCACGCTGCTCGGCGCGCAGGCGGACACGCTGCTGCACGCTCCCGCGCTCTACCGCGTCGCCGTGTCGCTGCACAGCGTGGAGGAAAACGGCGGCGACCCGCGGCAGGCGCGGAGCTATCTGGAAACGGTCTGGTCGTTCGCGCGGCGCGCCGCGGCGCAGGGCGTCATCGTCGCGCTGCGGCTTTGGAACGAGGGCGCGGCGGACGCGGGCAACGAGGTCATTTTGGACTTTCTGCGCGAAAAGACGGGACAAGTCGATTGGCCCGAACCGCGCGCGCGGAGCTTCCGTCTCGCGGAAAACCTGTATCTGGAGCGCGAATCGGCATTTGATTGGCCCGATCTGGACGCGGCGGAAGCGCCCACCGAGTTTTGCCGCGCCCTGCGCGAGCAGCTCGGCGTCCTCGCGGACGGCACGGCGGTGCCCTGCTGTCTCGACCACGAGGGCGACCTCGCGCTCGGCAGCCTCTTCACGCAGGAGCTGGACGATATCCTCGCGTCGCCCCGCGCGCAGGCGATGGTCGAGGGCTTTTCGCGGCGCAAGCCCTCGGAGGAGCTTTGCCGCCGCTGCGGTTACGCCCTGCGGTTTAACAAAAACGGATGAAACGGGACGATATATGACCGAACAATGGGAAAATCTATCCCTCCTGCGCGAACCGCTGCTGGATTGGTACGACGTCCACCGCCGCGTCCTGCCGTGGCGCGAGGAGCCGTCGCCGTACCGCACGTGGGTCAGCGAGATCATGCTCCAGCAGACGCGCGTGAGCGCGGTCGTGCCGTATTTTGAGCGTTTTATGGCGGAGCTGCCGGACGTGTCCGCGCTCGCGGCCGTCTCCGAAGACCGGCTTTTTAAGCTCTGGGAGGGCTTGGGCTACTACTCCCGCGCGCGGAACCTCCGCCGCGCGGCGCGCCTCCTCGTCGAGGAGTACGGCGGCGAGCTGCCGCGGACCGTGGACGCGCTCAAGCGTCTCCCCGGCGTCGGCGACTATACGGCGAGCGCCGTCGCGTCCATCCACTTCGGCGCGCCGGAGCCGGCGGTGGACGGCAATCTGCTGCGCGTCGCCGCGCGGGTGTGCGGCTGCGCGGACGACGTCACGGACGCAAAAACGCGCCGCAAGTTCCGCGAGAGGATGGCGGAGGCCATCGACCGCGACCGCCCGGGCGCGTGGAATCAGGCGATGATGGACCTCGGCGCGACGGTGTGCCTGCCGAACGGCGCGCCGCTGTGCGCGGAATGTCCCGCGCGCCCGTTCTGCGCGGCGTACCGCGCCGACATGACGGAGGCGCTGCCCGTGCGCGCGGAAAAGAAGAAGCGCCGCGGCGAGGAGCGCACGGTGTTCCTGTTGGTGCGAAACGGCAGGCTCGCGGTGCGGCGGCGCGCCGACACGGGTCTGCTCGCGGGGCTGGTCGAATTTCCCAACGTCGCGGGCAATCTTGACGAATCCGCCGCGCGCGTCGCGCTTGCACAGCTTAGTGTAAAGCCGATACGCCTGACGCCGTGCGGCACGGCGAAGCACGTCTTCACGCACATCGAATGGCAGATGAAGGGCTATGCGGCGGAGGTCACGGGCGAAGGCCGCGATTTCCGCTGGGTGGACGCGGCGGAATTCGAAACGCTCGCCCTTCCGACCGCATTCAAAAAATACGCGGCGCAGGCACGAAACCTGCTCTCGCCTGATAGCAAGGAGTAATTTTATGGCACAATTATACTTTAAGTATGGCGCAATGGGCTCCAGCAAGACCGCGAACGCGCTCATGGCACGCTTCAACTACGAGGAGCGCGGGCAGAAGACGCTGCTCGTCAAGCCCCAGCTCGACACGCGCGACGGCGACCACATGGTGCACTCGCGCATCGGCTTGGACCACCCCTGCGTCTACTTCCACGAGATGCGGGAGATGGGCGAGGAGGAGCTGAAGAAAAACGCCTGCATCATCGTCGACGAGGCGCAGTTTTTGACGCGCGAGGAGGTCATGTACCTCGTCCACCTCGTGGATGACTGCGGCATCCCCGTGATGTGCTACGGCCTGCGCGCGGACTTCCGCGGCGAGCTGTTCCCCGGCAGCTATGAGCTGCTGGTCATGGCGGACAAGCTGGAGGAGGTCAAGACCATCTGCTGGTGCGGCAAAAAGGCGGCCTTCAATGCCCGCTTCGACGCCGAGGGCCACGTGCTCAAGGAGGGCGCGCAGGTGGTGCTGGG
>CAMVGI010000184.1 GCA_947166955.1 uncultured Clostridia bacterium
TTCTCAACGTCCGGAATACCGCAGCCCCAATCGCGCACGACGATCTCCAGCACGTTCCCGTCGAAAATGCTCGCGCGCAGGGAAATCTTTCCCAGCGCGTCGGGATAGGCGTGGACGATGGCGTTCGTCACCGCCTCGCTCACCGCGGTCTTGATGTCGCCAAGCTCGTCGAGCGTGGGATCGAGCTGCGCAGCGAACGCGGCGGCCGCCGTGCGGGCAAAGCCCTCGTTGACGCTGCGGCTCAAAAATTCAAGCGCTATGTAATTATTCGGTTTAACTTTCATATCGTCCTCCCTGTATTGTGTGCGCAAACGCGCTCCCCGACTGCGTCCGCGCTCCGGATGCGTTCAGCCGCTCACGGGCACGCGGCAGGAGATGCCCGCCGCGTCAAACACCTTTTTTGCCTGCGCCGGCACGTTGACGACGGAGAGGCTCCCGCCGAGCGCCGTCATGCGCCGGTGCGCCCGCATCACGACCGCGATGCCCGAGCTGTCCATAAACGTCACGCCGCCGAAATCCAGCGTCAGCTTCAGCGGCAGCGCCGCGTCGAGCGCGCGCTCCAGCGCCGTCACGGTTTCCCGTGCCGCGTGATGGTCGAGCTCGCCGCGGAAACTGACCTCCAGCGTGCGCTCCGTTGTTTTCGTTCGTACCTCCAATGTTCTGTCCTCCCTGTGCGCGACAGCCGCGCGAGTGCGTCCGCCGTCCGTTCTTGCGGGCATAAAAAATCACCCCGTACCGTTCGGTACAGGGTGATTATAGTTTGTCCCCTCCCGCGCTTTTCGTCGAAACGCGCGGGGCTTTTTATTTTTGCTCGCGCGGATTTCTCCGCGCACCGCCGTCAGGCGAAAAGCGAATCCCGCACCGCGCGATCTTCCGGTCGAGCTTCTTCGTTTTCACGCCCGTTCCTCACTTTCCGTTTTCCGCGAGCACCTTCCAATAATCGTCGTAGTTCTCGCGCAAAAGCGTCGGCGTATCGAGGCCGTAGGGGCACTTTGAGGCGCACTTGCCGCAGTGCAGGCAGGTCTCGATCTTTTTCATCTTCTCCTGCCACTCCTCCGTCAGCCACGCTTCTGTCGGCGCGCGGCGCAGCATCAACGACATGCGCGCACAGTTGTTGATCTCGATGCCCTGCGGACACGGCATGCAGTAGCCGCAGCCGCGGCAGAATTCGCCGCAAAGCTCGGCGCGGTCGCGCTCAATGGTCGCCCTGCGCTCCGCCGTCAGCTCCGCGCCGTTTTTCACGCAGTCGAGGAACTGGTCCAGTTCCCACTCGCGCTGCACGCCCCAAATGGGGACGACGTTATCCTGCGTCTCCATAAACGCCGCCGCGGCGTAGCCGTCGCGAATGAGGCCGCCCGCCATGCCCTTCATGGCGATGAAGCCCATGCCCTTCTCACGGCAGCCGTCGACCAGCTTCTGTTCCTGCTCGCCGGAGAGGTAGCTGAACGGGAACTGCAGCGTCGCGTACAGTCCGGAGTCGATCGCCTCCTGCGCCACCGCGAGGCGGTGGTTGGTGATGGAGATGTGGCGGATCTTGCCCTCCGCCTTTGCGCGCAACGCCTCGTCGTAAAGCCCGTCCGCGCCGTCCGGCTTGGAATTGGTAGACGTCGATGTAGTCCGTCTCCAGCGTGCGAAGGCTCGTTTCGAGGTCACGCCGCAGCCCCGCCGCGTCCGTCGCGCCGGATTTGGTCGCGAGAACGACCTTGTCGCGCATGCCGCGGAAGGCGTAGCCGACCTTTTCCTCGCTGTCGGAATAGGCGCGGGCGGTGTCGAAGTAATTGATGCCGCCGTCATACGCCTTGCGCAGCAGATACGCCGCGTCCTCCTTGGAAATGCGCTGGATGGGGAGCGCGCCGAAGCCGTTCTTTTCGATCTCAATGCCGGTGGAACCGAGTTGGATGCGTTTCATCGCTGCAACCTCCTTATTCTTTGGGACGCGTTCGCGTCACTTCCGCATGGCTTTCTCGCTCGCGTCGAGCTTTTCGAGAAGTGCGCGCAGCTTTTCCGCCTTCTCGCGCTCGGCGTTGACGACCGCCTCGGGCGCCTTGGAGACGAACGCCTCGTTCTTGAGCTTGCCCTCGATGCCGGCGAGCTGCTTCTCGGCGTTCGCCTTCTCTTTGGCGATGCGCGCAAGTTCCTTTTCAAAATCGACCAGCTCCGCGAGCGGCATCAGCACGCGCGCGGCATGCGTCACGACCTCGACCATGCCCTCCGCCGCGGGCGCGTCCGCCTCCGCGACCGTCACCTCGCTCGCGGACGCCAAACGTTTGAAGAACGGCACGCCCGCCGTAAACGTATCCGCGTGCGCGGTGGCGACGGTGTAATGCACCTTCTTCGACGGGGCGACGTTCATCTCGTTGCGGCGCGCACGAACGGCGGAGATCGCCTCGATGACCATGCCCATCGCCTGCTCCTCGGCAGGGAAGGCAAACGCGTCGTTCCACTCCGGCCACTTCGAGAGCATGAGGAACTTCACGCCCTCGTCGCGCTCACCGTGCGGCAGCGCCTGCCAGATCTCCTCGGTAATGAACGGCATGAACGGATGCAGCAGCTTGAGCGTTTCGATAAGCACATAGCAAAGGACGTTCTGCGCGTTCTTCTTCGCGGTCTCGTCGTCGCCGCTCAGGCGCGCCTTCGTCAGCTCAATATACCAATCGCAGTAATTGTCCCAAATGAAATCGTAGATTTTCGCCGACGCGACGCCCAGCTCAAAGGCGTCCATGTTGTCGGTGACTTCCTTCGTGAGCGTGTTGAGTTTGGAGAGAATCCACTTGTCCTCCAGCTCCAACTTTTCGGGCAGCTCCACGCGGTCGATGGTGAGGTTCATCATCACGAAGCGGCTCGCGTTCCAAATCTTGTTGGCGAAGTTGCGCATGGCCTCGCACTTCTCGACGTAGAAACGCATATCGTTGCCGGGGCTGTTGCCCGTGATAAGATTGAAGCGCAGCGCGTCCGCGCCGTACTTCTCCGCCATCTCCAGCGGGTCGATGCCGTTGCCGAGGGATTTCGACATCTTGCGTCCCTTGTCGTCGCGGACTAAGCCGTGGATGAAAACCGTCTTGAACGGTTCCTTTTTCATCTGCTCCATGCCGGAGAAGATCATGCGCGCAACCCAGAAGAAAATGATGTCGTAACCCGTGACCATGACGGACGTGGGATACCAATAGTTGAGGTCGGCGGCGTCCTTGTCGGGCCAGCCCATCGTGGAGAACGGCCAGAGCGCCGACGAGAACCACGTGTCGAGCACGTCCTCCTCGCGCGTGAGCTTTTCGCAGCCGCACTTCTCGCACTTCGTCGGGTCTGTGCGGGAGACGTTGATGTGGCCGCACTCGTCGCAGTACCATGCGGGGATCTGGTGGCCCCACCAAAGCTGGCGGGAGATGCACCAGTCGTGGCAGTTCTCCATCCAATTCGTGTAGGTCTTGGCGAAGCGCTCGGGCACGAACTTGATCGTGCCGTCATTGACGACGCGCAGAGCCTCCTTGGCAAGCGGCTCCATCTTGACGAACCACTGTGCGGAGATGAGCGGCTCGACGTCGTTGTGGCAGCGGTAGCAGGTGCCGACGTTGTGGCTGTAGTCCTCGGTCTTGACGAGGTAGCCCTGCTCGTCGAGGTCTTTGACGATCTGCTTGCGGCACTCGTAACGGTCGAGCCCTTCGTACTTGCCGCCGTTTTCGTTGATCGTGCCGTTGTCCGCGATAACGCGGATGACCTCAAGGCTGTGGCGAAGGCCGACCTCAAAGTCGTTCGGGTCGTGCGCGGGTGTCATCTTGACCGCGCCCGTGCCGAAGCCGATCTCGCAGTATTCGTCGCCCACGATGGGGATCTCGCGGTTCACCAGCGGCAGGATGCAGGTCTTGCCGATAAGGTGCTTGAACTTCTCGTCCTCTGGATTGACCGCAACGCCCGAGTCGCCGAGCATCGTCTCGGGACGCGTCGTCGCCACGACGATGTCGCCGCTGCCGTCTGAAAGCGGGTAGCGGATATACCACAGATGGCCCGGCTTATCGACATACTCGACCTCCGCGTCGGAAAGCGCGGTCAGGCAGTGCGGGCACCAGTTGATGATGCGGCTGCCCTTGTAGATCAGGCCCTTTTCGTAGAGGCGGCAGAACGCCTCGCGCACGGCTCTGGCGCAGGTGTCGTCCATCGTGAAGCGGCTGCGCTCCCAGTCGCAGGAGGATCCGAGG
>CAMVGI010000185.1 GCA_947166955.1 uncultured Clostridia bacterium
CACAGACTACATCGTAACCAGCAACACCATCCTGTTCACCTGCTACACGACCCAAGACGCGCAGCACAATCCCGTATATGTGACGAACTACTCGGGCACGGCGCAAAGCGTCAGTATCACTCGGAGCGCAACGAGAACGGTCCCGTCGGGGGCAAGTGGTACAAACCCTGGCAGCGAATGCAACCTGATCGGCGTCTACAACGCGGATAAGACCATCCGCTACCTTATCGTGGTCATCGACCCGTAACCGTTTTTCCATCCCACCGCGCGTAAAAGCGCCCGACCTCGCCATGAGGTCGGGCGCTTCTTCGTTCCGTCCGCTGTCAGAATCTCCGCCCCGAGCCGCTGTGCGAGCGGCCGGACGAGCCGTGATAAGAACTGTGGTAGGTCGAACGCCCCGAGGAGGAGGAATGCGACGAGCCGCCCGACGAGCTGCTGCGCTCCACCGGACTGTAGGTCTTCGAGGTGGTCGTGCCGACGTAGTCGTCGCGCAGCGCGGCCACGCGCAGGCTGCCGCGCACCAGATAGCGGTTCGCGTCCGTCTCCGCCGCCACCGTCTTCATCTTCCGCTTCGCCGCGGCGAGCCTGACGCCGCCGAAGATCGAGCCGAGGAACGCCGCGAGCACGCCCGTCCATGCCCACGCGGCCACCGTGCGCGGCGCGCGGCCCGTGCGGAGAAAATGCTCCGTCTCGTCGAGACAGCGGTCCAGCGCGCGGTAAACGCCGTCGCTGAGCCGACTAGCGGTGTGGTCCTCCAGGCGGCTTTGGGCGGTGTCGGTCAGCCGCGCCGCACAGGAGCCGTATCCGTCGACGTGGCAGATCCAATAGCCGCTGCTGCGGCGGCTGGCCGTCACGACGATCGCGTCGCCGTCGCTGCCGAAGCCGTACCCGCCGCTTTTAAAGAAGGTTTCCATATACTCCCGCTCGGGAATGACGGTGGGTTCGTCCATGATGTGGAGCACGACATCAACGCCGTAGCGCGTCGCTATCTCCGCGGCGCGCACCGTCAGCATGCCGCGCTCCGCCTCATCGAGCGCGCCCTTGTCGTCCACCACGCGCGGCGCCGCGCCGTCACGGGCACGCTCCGCCGACGCGCCGCGGTCGGGATACCAGCTCGGCGCGAACGGGATGCCCTTGCGGTACAGTCCCGCGATGTTCTCGATCCAATCCGCCGCGCCCTCGCCGTATTTCCCCGCCGCCATATACTCGTAGAGCACGTCGTCGAGCGCGTTGGCGACCCTCTCGGTCTGCAGCGCCATCGAATCCGGCCCCGTGCCGGCGGTCCAGAAACCGCGGTCGTTGGGGTCCATGCAGACAAACAGGCAGAAGCCCTCGTAATCCGGTCCCTCGCCGTAGCCGTTGAAGTCGTAGAAATCCGCCGCCCAGACGTCATGGCCGAAGCCGTAGGCGGACAAGTCCGTATACACCACGATGTCGCGGGAAAGCTCTCGCCGCAGCTCCGTGATGCGCGCCTCCATCCGCCGCTCCTCCTCGTCGGTGAAGATGTCCGCGTTGTCCACCACGCGCGGCGCGTCCTCGTCGTGGAAGAACTTGAAGTTTGCGGGGTCGGCGGGATACCATTCCGGCAGCGCCGGAGAATCGGGAAGGATCGCCTCGCCCGTCTCCGCCCTGCCGCCGCCGAACTGCGACGGGTCCTCCATGTAGTTGTTCAGATGCTTGTAAACGGCGTACATCACGCCCCAGATGCCGTGGTTCGCCCGCAGCTCGGGCGCGGCGCCCTCCACAAAGCGCAGATAGTCCTCCGTCACGGCGTCGCGCGCCGCACCGATGGGCACGATCGCAAGCTTCTCCGCGCTCACGTCGTAGATCGCGGCGAAGCCGTCCTTATCCTCGCCGTAGCCGAAGCCGCAGCTCTCGTAATACTCCTCCGCGTGCTCTTCGAGCGTCTCGCCCTCGTAGTAGTCGGGCGTAACGGCGAGCAGCGCGAGGTCGAGATGATAGGTCTTGACAAAATCGAGGCACTCCTCGTCGAGGTCCTTCTGCTGCGCGTCGGAAAGCTCGCCGGTCACGTCCGAGGCGCGGTAGTATTCCTCGCTCCACGGCTTGGCGCAGGCAAACACGCCGCCGAGGACAAGGATCGACGCGAGCAGGAGCGCAAAAACTCTCATTCTCCGCATCCGGCTCACCTCCCCAAAAAGTACTTCGCGACGGCGATCGCCGCCACGGCGGCGGCGCCGCCGAGCATCCGCGCGAAGAAGTACGCGCTCGCGACGCTCTTATCGGTCGGCAGCGTACCGACGACCTTGCCGGTCTGCCCGTTCACCGCGAAATGGTACTGTTTTCCGCCGTGCGCGATGTCGAACAGGTACACCGGCAGCAGCAAATACTTCGCCGTCAGCTCCGCGCGCAGCGTGCCGCCCGAGCGCGTCGCTGAATCATATCCGCGCGACGCCGCGCTCTCCGCGACCGACTCGGCGGTGGAGCGCATGCGGTTTTCCGCGCGCGAGGCAATATCGCTTTTCGCCTGATCGAAGCGGTCCGCCGTAAAGCCCGCGAGATAGCGCATGTCAAAGGGCTTCGCCTCGCCCATGTCGAACGGTTCGAGCGAATCCATCAGCGCGTCGTCGATCTTCGCGCTCGCGTCCACGGGCAGGCCGTCAAAGGACATCGACACGTCGCGCTCAAGGAGATAGTGTTTGGTTTCCGTCACCAGATAGTCGCCGCGGCGGTGCGTGCTGCTGCGCGTCGCGCGGTAGGTAAGCTCGCCGGAAAGCTGCCCGCCGAACACCCAGAACGGAACGTAAACGCCCGTGACCTTGCCCATCGTGTTCTCGGAGAAGAACTTGCGCGGCAGCAACACCTTGTCCTTATAGTACCGCTTCATGGAGGCGGGCAGCTCCTTCGCCGTGATGTGGAACGGAACCACGCCGTCGGGGCGCAGCTTGCCTGAGATCTTGTCCGTCAGCACGATGTTGTTGGCGCAGTACGGGCAGGTCAGCGCCGCCTGCTCCGGCGGGGCGATCAGCTCCGCGCCGCAGGATTCGCAGCGGTAGACGGGCAGCGCCGCGGCGCTCGCGTCCGACGCCTGATCGTTCAGCGCGCCGAAGTCGAAACCCTCGACCGACGCGGGCGCGTCCGAGGCGTTTGAAGTGATGTCGATGCTCGTGCCGCAGTGCTCGCAGATCAGCTTGCCCTTTTCGGGGTCGAAGCGCATCGCCGCGCCGCAGTTTGGGCATTTTTGCTCCGCGACCGTTTTCTCTTTGGTTCCTGTCTTTTCCTGTTCGCTCATCGTTTCCTCCCGTTTCCGCGCGGTCAATCCTGTTTCCGCGCGAGATATTCCTCATAGCGCTCCTGCAGCCAATCCCGCAGTTCCGCGACCCCCGCGTCGTCCCACGCGAAGTCCCGCTTCTCGACGTCGCTCGCCTTGTCGTAGCAAAGATCCGAATACGCCGCCGCGTGGACGGTATTTGCCTCGCCGTCCTGCGCGAGACGGTAGCGGAACACGTGGAACCCCGTCCCCACCGAGCCGGTGTAGACGAAGGCGCGGTGCAGCCAATTGGGCGTGATGCGTTCAAACGCCGCTTCCATATGGTTTTTTCCTCCTGTCTTCTCTATCGCGGGTCTTGCCGCGCGGCGCGCTCAATAGAACCAGATCACGTCGTTGTCGCGCTGCATCATCAGCCACGTTCCGCCGGCTTCGCCGCCCGACGACTTGAGATAATAATGGGTGAGATAGAGGTTGCGCTCCGGGCAGCTCAGGCACAGCGTCATACCGCCGTCCATACGCTCCCATGTGAGCTGCGATTCCTCGTCGCCGAGCAGGAGCCAGCCCGTGCCGTCGGGGTTAAGGTTCAGCGCGGCGATCAGCGAGGGCAGGGAGTCCTGCCCCATCAGGCCAGGATACTCCGTCTCGCCGGACTGCGGGTCCACCACGGCGTAGCCGATCCAATTGGTGCGCCCGAGGAAGGTATCCTCAAAGGGAAGCTGCGTCATCTTCTCGGGGTAGAAGCCGTAGCTTTTGTCCAGCGGGTCTTCGCGGTCGGGATACGAGGTGATGTCGCTCCACTCGCAGTTCCGGAATTTCACGTCGTTGCGGAAATACCAGCCGTTGCTCTCTCCCTCGCCGAACACGCAGGCGTCGAAGACAAGGCGCGAGAGCCTGTTCGGCTCATAGTTCCCGCCCCAGCCGGAGCCGGAGAGCGGG
>CAMVGI010000186.1 GCA_947166955.1 uncultured Clostridia bacterium
CTCTGAGGCGGCGTTTCCGGCGAAGCGGACGGCTGCGCGCCCGCCGCGGGCGCGGGCTGCGGCGCGCGGGCACAGGCGGCGAGCGTCAGGCACAGCGCCGCCATCAGCAGCAGAGCTGCGGCGCGGTTTTTCATACGCCTGCTCCTTCCGTCTGTCCGCCGAGGTTGCCGATCTGTTCGTCAATGGGCGTGGGCGAGACGCCGCCGGGAATATCGGAGGGCTGCTGCGGCTGCGGCTGGGGTTCCGGCTGCGCGGGCTGCGGTTCGGGCTGCGGCGCCGGCTGCGGTTGAGGTTCCGGCTGCGTCGGCTGCGGCTCCGGCTGCGCGGGCGTTTCGCCGCCCTCGACCGGCAGCTCGCCGGGCGCGACGAGGATGATGCGGTTGCGCGCCTTGTAGACGCTGCGCGCCTCGAACGTGGATGAAATAAGGTTGTCGTCCTTGTCGAAGATCTCGCGGTAGGTATCCGCCACATAGCCCGTATACGGCGTCTGGTCGACCTTGCGCTCGCCGGGGGCGACTTCCTCGCTCTCCTTGATCTCCTCCTGATACGGCGTGGAGGAGAGCACGACCGTGCGCATCTTGACGTAATTCTCGTCGGTCTTGGTGCCGAGGATATTGACCGTCAGGCGGTGGTTGTCGCTGTAGACGGTCTCGACCTTGATGGGATAGGGCGTGTTGTTGCGGAAGATGAAGTCCGGCCCGCCGTTGGCGACGGTCGCGTCGAGGCCGAGGCCGATATAGTCCGAGGCGAAGCCGTGCGCCGTGCGCGCGACGATCTCAAGGTTCGCCAGCAGCGCTGCGGCGTAGGTCGTGGAGCTGCACTGGCACGCGCCGCCGCCGTCCATCTCCACGGTCTTGCCGTTTTGATAGCCCGGCGCGCTCTGATAGCCGTTCGCCGCGGTAAACGGGCCTGCCAGCTCGAAGTAGTTGAACTCGTCTCCGGTGTTGAGCACCGTGCCGTTGACGCGCTGCGCGGTGAGGCGCACGTTCGCGCGTCTGCCCGGCGCGCCGCCGACGCGCGTGGTATAGGTGCCCAGCACGTCGCGGAACAGCACCTTTTGAAGCTCCTCCGCCGTGACGGTGGGCGTCTCCGACTTCGCGGGAACGGTGATCTGTTCGCCGGGGGCGGCGGCGTCAAGCTGCTGCTGCGCCTGCTGCACGTTGAAGTTGAGCGCGGGGCGCTCGGGGATGATCGTCTCGGTCTCCGCGTCGTAGCGCGCGTTCGCCATCTCGCCGCCGAGCGATTCATTGAGCGCCCTGAGGTCGCCCGTGCGCGCCGCGACGGTCGTGTACGGCAGGGGCACGTAGCGCGAACCGCTCTCGTCCGCGTCGTTCAAGCGCGCCTGCAGCGCGGTGCGGTCCACGTCGCGCCCGTCGCGCTCCTTCGTAAGCGTCAGCGAATCCTTGCCGACGGCGTAGGCAAAATCCGACGCGGGCAGATCGCTCGCGTCCGCGAGCCGCTCCGCCGCCTGCGCCTGCCAGCCCGGGTCCGGCTCCGGCGTGACCGCCGTGCGCTTGCCGAGCGCGGCGGAAAGCAGGTTCCAGCCGTCGCTGAACGGATTGCCCGTGCGGCCGGACTCGTACGCCTCCTCCGCGAGCGCCGAAGCGTTGAAGGTCACGCCCAGCTCCTCGTAGGTGAGATACGCCGCGTCCTCGCCGTTTTCCAGCGTCGCATGGACGCCGCTCTGCGCGCGCAGCCGGTCCAGCTCCGGCGAGAGCGTCTGCTCCGCCTGCGTGCGCGTCAGCCCGCCGACGTCGCTTCCGCCGATGACCGTGTTCGGATTGATGGCGTCGCTCGTCGCGGCGGCGATGCAAAAGCCGGCGTAAGCGCCGACGGCCGCCGTGGCGAGCACGGTCGGTATGATCCAGAGCTTCGAGCTCTTCTTTTCAGTTACAAGTTCCCGTTTTCCAGCCATGCCGGAAACCTCCCGAAAAAACGTATTCCTTTCACAAGGTTCAGCATACCACATTTTTCGGGGAAAGTCATTACAAAGCAATGACAATTTTTGTCTCATTTTCAAGCGTTTGCTTGTTCAACAGAGGGCTCGGCGGCGCGGCGCGGGATGCGGATGGTCATGCGGATCTCCTCGTCGGTGTCCTCGCGCTCGACCGCCGCGTCCACGCCCGCGCGCTGCATGATGCCGAGCTGGCGGCGGATGCTGTTGAGAAAAATGCGCACGTCCTTGATCACATAAGTGGGCTGGCGCTGGGGCGGCGTGACGGCGCGCGCACGCAGCAGCGCGTCGATGTACGCCTCGGTCTGCGCGACGTTGTAGCCGCGCTCGACGATCTCGCGCGCCGCGGCGTAACGCGCCTCGTCGTCCTCAAGGCGCAGCAGCGCGCGGGCGTGGCGCTCGGAGAGGTCGTGCTCGCGCAGCAGCGTCACGCACTCCGGCGAAAGGCGCAGCAGCCGCAGCTTGTTCGCGATCGCCGACTGCGATTTGCCGAGTTTTTCCGCCGCCTGCTCCTGCGAAAGCCCATAGCCGGAAATGAGCTTCGCGATCGCGCCCGCTTCCTCGTACCAATGCAGGTCGCGGCGCTGAAGATTTTCAATGAGCGCGAGCAGCGGCGAATCCTCCTCGTCCGCGCGGGCAAGCAGGCACGGCACCTCGCGCAGCCCCGCGAGCCGCGCGGCGCGCAGACGGCGCTCCCCCGCGATCAGCTCGTATCCGAGCGCGCCGCGGCGCACGGTCAGCGGTTGGATGATGCCGTAGCGCAGGATGCTGCGACTGAGCTCGGCGAGCGATTCGTCGTCGAAATACCGTCGCGGCTGGGCGGGATTCGGCCGGATCTTGTCGACGGGCAGATAGAAGACGCGTCGGGACAAAAAGGTGCTCTTTCGCGTGAGTTCCATGGATGGTTCCTCCTCTGTAATCCAATATGTAGATTTCAGGTTGCAGCCTTTATACTACATATTGTAGAGGCAGTGCCACGCGAAAGCGCGCGAAAGCGGTCGGGGAATGAAAAATCCATACGGCAGGCGCGAAATACGCCCGAAAAAACGGCTCCGCCGCGAAAGGCGGAGCTGTTTTTGCAATTCCGGGTCAGGAACGGGTGAAAATGATGGGCTTCCCGTCGCAGCGCAGCGAGCCGGAGATCACGGTGACGCGCGAGCCGTCGAGAAGGTTGACGTAGCTGCCGTCCGGCACGTCGGGAAGCTCGACGGAGACGGCGCGGGAGCGCAGACTGAAGATGCCCACCTTCTTCGCCTCCTTGTTCACGCGCGTCATGACGACAACGCCGCTCTTGTCCATCGCGCGGGCGAAAAACGCGTCGTCGGGGGCAAGGGCCTCGCGCTTGACGCGCGCGAGCGTTTGCATAAGCGGCGTCAGGTCGCGCCCCGTCGCTCGGTCGATCGTCTCCTTCTCAAAAAGACTCGGCAGGCGCGTGTCCGCCCATTCCTGCCCCGCGTACAGGAGCGTCGCGCCCTTTAAGAAATAGAGCATGGCGGTATAGTTGGCAAGCGTGCTCTCGTCCGGCACGAGCGATGCGATGCGCGGCACGTCGTGGTTTTCAAGGAAGCGGAGCTTGTTGTAGTTCGCGGGATAGGCGGCCTCCTGAAACTCCAGCAGGTCGGTCCATTGTGATAGCGGCGCCTCGCCGCGGAGCACGCGCTCGAACACGGTGCGGATATCGTACTCGTACTCCATGTCGAACGCCTCGTACAGCTCCGTGTCGCGCGCGGCGTACATCCCCTCCGCGCGGCAGTGCGCGGAAAACTCGCGATGGACGCTCTCGGCGAGCCAGACGAAATGCGGGTGCGCCGCCTCGACCGCGGCGCGGGCGCGTTTCCAGAACTCCACCGGCACGAGCGACGCGACGTCGCAGCGGAACCCGTCCACAAGCCCCGCCCAGCGCGTAAGCGACTCGATCTGATAGTCCCACAGCGCGGGCACGCCGTAGTCGAGGTCGATCACGTCCGTCCACTCGCCGACGCGGTTGCCGGGCGAGCCGTCGGGGCGTTTGTAAAAGAACTCGGGGTGCTCGTTCCACAGCACGGAATCGGGCGAGGTGTGGTTATAGACAACGTCGATCATCACCTTCATGCCGCGCGCGTGGATCTCGCCGCACAACCGCTCGAAGTCCTCCATGGTCCCATATTCGGGGTTGACCGCGCGATAGTCGCGGT
>CAMVGI010000187.1 GCA_947166955.1 uncultured Clostridia bacterium
GTTCCTGCGCGAGGGCAGCGTCATGCTGCACGAGAGCGTCGACGCCATCCGCGAGCAGAAGGGCAAGAGCGTCGACGAGCTGTTCCGCGAAGTGTTCGCGTATTGACGGGAGGGAAATACGATGCTTGGTAAATTGATGAAACATGAATTCCGCGCCACGGGGCGCGTTGGGCTGCCGCTGTGCGGCATCATGCTGGCGCTGTCCGTTCTCGCGGGGATGACGCTCCGCTTCTGGGACGGGCGGGAAAACGCCGCCTGGTGGGACCGCACCGGCTCGATCATTATTACGCTCTACGGCATGAGCATCTTCGCCGTCGCCGTCGGCGTCTTTATCGTGCTGATGCAGCACTACAAGCGCAACCTGCTCGGCGACGAGGGGTATTTGATGCGCACGCTGCCCGCGAGCACGCACGAGCTACTGCTCTCGAAGCTGTTCGTCGCGCTTTTGTGGTACGTCGGCGCGGCGGTGCTGATCGGACTGTCGTCGCTGCTTGCGGTCGCGCTTTCGGGCAAGATGGACATTGAGGAATTCCGCAAGGGGATGGAGATGCTTCGGACCCTGCTGTCCCGTTCGGACGCCGGAATGTGGCTTAGCGCGATTCTCGGCGGCATCGGCGGGATGGCGCTCTTTACGCTGCTGTTCTACGCCGATTTTACGCTCTCGCAGACCTTCAGCAAGCACAAGGTGCTCTACAACGTCGCGGGCGTGGTGATTTTCCTCACGCTGCTGCGGCTGCTGTTCTCCTTCAACGGATTTCTGGACTCGGCGCTGTTCCACAGCGTCCGCAGCGTTTCGAGCCCGGCGGACGTCGGCATCATCGGCGGCGCGGACGGCCCGACCGCGATCTTTGTCGCCTCGCGGCCCGCGTGGATTCCCATCATCGAGCTGTACCTCGGCAACGCCGCGCTCTATTTCCTCACGTGGGCGTTTCTCAAGTACCGCCCGAACATCGAATAATATCGAATAATACGGAACGCAGGCGTCGGGCGAAAAAAGTCCGGCGCTTGCGTTTGCGGTGCGGATATGTCATAATACCCGTACACATCTTATGCGTATAAGGAGAACGGCATGGAATTTAAATTCGACCCCGCCGCGGGCGGTTTTCGGTTCAACGCAGGCACTGGGACGGGCACGGGGCCGCAGCGTCCGCCGCGCGAGAAGAAGCCGCGCAAGCCCATCGGCAGCAAAGGCGGGCGCATCGCGGTCAATCTGCTCGTCACCACTCTGTTTGGACTTGTTTATTATTATGTGAGCCTGCCCGCGCTCAATTTTCAGGCGGAGGAGTTTTACGGTTTTCTCTTCCTGCTGTGTCTCGTTTACTGCTTCTGCGCAACGCTGACCGCCGGCTTTCAGGGCGAGGGTGCGAAGGGGTATTTCACCTTCGTCAAGCAGCAGTGCAAGATCCCGTTTTTCCTTGTGCTGGCGCTCGTCGCCGTCGCGCTGATCGGCGCGCTTACGTCGTGGGTGGTGCTGCGCGCGAACTCGTATCAGAAGCTTTTGACGGTCACGCCCGGCGATTTTGCCGCCGAGGTGGACGAAATTCGCTACGACCAGATCCCCATGCTCGACCGTGCGAGCGCGCAGCGCCTCGGCGACCGCAAGCTCGGCGAGCTGGCGGATATGGTCTCGCAGTTCGAGGTTGCCTCGGACTACACGCAAATCAACTATCAGGGCCGCCCCGTGCGCGTGACGCCGCTTCGCTACGGCGACGCGGTCAAGTGGCTCAACAACCGCTCGCAGGGTCTGCCCGCGTACCTTGTCATTGACATGGTGACGCAGAACGTCGAGGTCGTCCGCCTGCAAAGCGGCATGAAGTACACCACGGCGGAGCATTTTTCACGCAATCTCTACCGCCATCTGCGCTTCCGCTACCCCACGACGATGTTCAGCGAGCCGGTCTTTGAGATCGACGAGAGCGGCACGCCCTATTGGGTGTGCCCGAAGCAGGTCAGGACCATCGGGCTTTTCGGCGGCGCCGACAACCGCGGCGCGGTGCTTGTGAACGCGGTGACGGGCGAGAGCGCCTACCACGAGCAAGTGCCGTCCTGGGTGGACCATGTCTACTCCGCGGAGCTGATCATTCAGCAGTACGACTACTACGGCCTTTATAAGAACGGCTTTTTCAACTCGCTCTTCGGCCAGCGCGGCGTGACGCAGACGACGCAGGGCTACAATTACCTTGCCCTCGGCGACGACGTGTGGGTCTACACCGGCATTACGAGCGTCGGCGGCGACGAGAGCAACATCGGCTTTATCCTCTCCAACCAGCGCACGAAGGAGACGAGCTACTACGCCGTCGCGGGCGCGGAGGAGTTCAGCGCCATGGCGAGCGCCGAGGGTCAGGTGCAGCAGATGCGCTACGCCGCGACCTTCCCGCTGCTCCTCAACATCGCGGACCAGCCGACGTACTTCATGGCGCTCAAGGACGCGTCCCAGCTTGTCAAGATGTACGCCATGGTCAACGTCAGCCAATACCAGATCGTCGCCACCGGCGCAAGCGTGATGGAATGCGAAACGAATTACCGCGCCATGCTCGCGCGCAGCGGGCTGATCGGTGCGGAGCGGTCGGAGGTCGGCCCCGCGGAGGAACTCGCATCCTGCACCGGCACGGTTTCCGAGATCCGCAGCGCGGTCATCGACGGCAATTCCTATTATTATCTGTACGTGCGCGCCGCGAATGGCGCGGGCAACGAGCTGTTCCGCGTCAGCGCGGCGGACGCGCCCTACGCGCCGCTCGTGTCCGTCGGCGACCGCGTGGTCGTGTCGTATGTCGAAGGCCTGCCAAGCCCCTATAACTGGATCGAGGCGCGCGACGTGCGCCCGGAGGGCTGAGCGGCCCGCTCCACAAAATGCGGTGGCGGTTCGTAACGTCACCCCCATATTCTGACGAGCATGAAGTATTTTTTGCAAGACGTCCGTATTTACGACGGACGTCTTGCAAAATTTTTCATACTTGTTATGAAAAAGCGGAAACTTTGCGGCCTGAAATTAGACGCTCTGCACAAAAAAGTGAAAAAATTTTCTCATGGAGCGCCCATTGAGAATTGAAAAGAATCGTGTTAATCTTGAACTCAGGATGGACGAACCATCAATACTTCGCGCATGCGAAGTAAATTTGAAGGAGGTTGTTTCCAATGAACAAGTATATCGAGCGCGTTCTCGCCGAGACCAAGGCCAAGAACGCCAACGAGCCTGAGTTCCTGCAGACCGTCGAGGAAGTCCTCACGTCCCTTGAGCCCGTCATCAACGCGCATCCCGAGTATGAGGCCGCGTGCCTGCTCGAGCGCATGGTCGAGCCCGAGCGCGTCGTCGAGTTCCGCGTCGTCTGGATGGACGACCAGCTCAAGTATCACGTCAACCGTGGTTACCGCGTGCAGTTCAACGCGGCGCTTGGCCCCTACAAGGGCGGTCTGCGTTTCGATCCCTCCGTCAACCTGTCCATCATCAAGTTCCTCGGCTTCGAGCAGGTCTATAAGGATGCTCTTACCTGCCTGCCCATCGGCGGCGCCAAGGGCGGTTCCGACTTCGACCCGCGCGGCCGCAGCGACGGCGAGATCATGCGTTTCTGCCAGGCCTTCATGACCGAGCTCTATCGCCACATCGGTCAGGACATCGACTGCCCGGCCGGCGACCTCGGCGTGGGCGGCCGTGAGATCGGCTACCTGTACGGCCAGTATCGCCGCATCGTCGGCGCGGCCGAGTTCGGCGCCGTGTCCGGCAAGGACATCAAGACGGGCGGCTCCATCCTCCGTCCCGAGGCGACCGGTTTCGGCGCTGTGTATTATCTGTGCGAGGTCCTCAAGCACGACGGCCTGGACATCAAGGGCAAGAAGATCGCCATGTCCGGTTACGGCAACGTGGGCTGGGGCATCATGAAGAAGGCTGCCGAGCTCGGCGCGAAGGTCACCTACTTCGCCGGCCCCGACGGCTACATCCACGATCCCGACGGCGTTTGCACCGACGAGAAGCTCAACTTCATCCTTGAGATGCGCGCCAAGGATCCGATGCACTGCAAGCCCTATGCCGATAAGTTCGGCTGCGAGTTCGTCGAGGGCAAGAAGTGCTGGGGCGTCAAGGATGTCGACATCTACATGCCCGCCGCCACCCAGA
>CAMVGI010000188.1 GCA_947166955.1 uncultured Clostridia bacterium
CTATCTCGACACGGTGCTCGAACTGCCGTGGAACAAGGAGACGAAGGAGCGCGCAAGCGTCGACGCGGCGCGCAGGATCCTCGACCGCGATCACTACGGCATGGAGAAGGTCAAGGAGCGCATTTTGGAATTTATCGCCGTGCGTGCGCTCAAGGAGGACGCGAAAGGGCAGGTGCTCTGCCTTGTGGGGCCTCCGGGCGTCGGCAAGACCTCTGTGGCGCTCTCGGTCGCCAAGGCGATGAACCGCAAGGTCGCGCGATTGTCGCTCGGCGGCGTGCGGGACGAGGCGGATATCCGCGGCCACCGCAAGACTTATGTGGGCGCGATGCCCGGGCGCATCGTGGAGGCGATCGGTCGCAGCGGTTCGATGAATCCGCTGCTGGTGCTCGACGAGATCGACAAGCTCGGCTCCGACCACCGCGGCGATCCCGCGTCGGCGCTGCTCGAAGTGCTCGACGCCGAGCAGAACCACGCGTTCCGCGACCATTATCTGGAGATCCCCATTGACCTTTCCCGCGTCATGTTCATCATGACCGCGAATACGACCGATACCATCCCGCGCCCGCTGCTCGACCGCATGGAGGTCATCGAACTTCCGAGCTATACAGACGAGGAAAAGGTGCAGATCGCGCTGCGCCATCTGCTGCCCAAGCAGAAGGAGGCGCACGGCGTGCCGAAGGGCGCGCTGCGGATCGACGAGAACGCGGTGCGCGCGATCATCTCGCTCTATACGCGCGAGAGTGGCGTGCGCCAGCTTGAACGCCAGCTTGCCAAGCTCTGCCGCAAGACGGCGATGGCGCTGGGGACCACTGACGCCAAACGCGTCAGCGTGACGGATGGGAACCTCGCGGACTACCTCGGCGTGCCGCGCTATACGCGGGAAAAGGCGTCGAAGAAGGACCTCGTCGGCGTGGTGAACGGCCTTGCGTGGACGTCTGTCGGCGGCGAGATCCTGCCCGTTGAGGTCAACGTGATGCCGGGCACGGGCAAGCTGGAGCTGACCGGCAACCTCGGCGACGTGATGCAGGAAAGCTGCAAGGCGGCGCTTTCGTGCTTGCGCGCCCGCGCGGCGGAACTGGGCATCGAGCCGGAGTTCTATCAGACAAAGGACATCCACGTCCACTTTCCAGAGGGCGCCGTGCCGAAGGACGGGCCTTCCGCGGGCATCGCGATCACAACGGCGCTGCTGTCCGCGCTGACGGGGCAGAGCGTGCGCCACGACGTTGCCATGACGGGCGAGGTGACGCTGCGCGGACGGGTCATGCCGATCGGCGGCCTGCGCGAGAAGACGATGGCGGCGCTGCGCGCGGGATTACATACGGTCATTCTCCCCAAGGAAAATGAAAAGGATCTGGAGGACATCGACCAGAACGTGCGCCGCCGGCTCCATTTCGTGACCGTGGAAACGGTGGACGCGGTGTTCGCTTCGGCGCTGGTGCTGCCGGAGACGCGGCCCGTCAAGGGCTTGGAGCCTTTTTTGGAAACGGCGGAGGACGTGCTGACGCCGGCGCTGCGCGTGTGAACGTGTCGCACAGGAGGGAAGGAGGCCGACATGGCGATCAACTTCAATCAGGCGGAGTTTGTGCTCTCCGCCGCCTCGCCGCAGCAGTTTATCCGCGACGGACGCAGACAGATCGCGTTTGCGGGGCGGTCGAACGTGGGGAAGTCGTCTGTCATCAACCGGCTGCTGAATCGGAAGAATCTCGCGCACGTCGGCGCGTCGCCGGGGAAGACCACGCAGATCAACTACTTTCTCATCGACAATAAGATCTACCTTGTCGACCTGCCGGGCTACGGCTATGCGAAGGTGTCGAAGTCGGAACGCGACCGCTGGGGCAAGCTCATGGAGAATTACTTCCAATCGAGCGGACTCATTGACCTCGGCGTTTTGATCGTCGATTCCCGACACAAACCGACCGCGGACGACGTGACGATGTGCGACTTTTTCCGCACGAGCGGCTGCCCGATGTTCATTGTGGCGAACAAAACGGACAAGCTCAAAAAGACGGAGCTGGAACGCAATCTCGCGCTCATCCGCGAGACGCTGGATCTGGACGAAACGGAGCAGCTTTTTCCGTTTTCCGCGGAAAAGGGCGACGGCAAGGAGCAGCTTCTGGGACAGATACGGGCATTTTGCGAGTGAGAAGGAACGGAGGAGAGAGAAAATGGCAAAGTACAAACGCGTATTGCTCAAAATCAGCGGCGAAGCCCTCGCGGGCGCGAATAAGACCGGATTTGACTTCGCCGTGATGGGCGAGGTGTGCGACGTGATCAAAAAGGCCGTGGATATGGGCGTCGAGGTCGGCGTCGTGATCGGCGGCGGCAACTTCTGGCGCGGCGTGAAAAACGGCGAGGGCTATATCGAGCGCACCCGCGCCGACCGCATGGGGATGCTCGCGACGGTGATGAACTGTCTCGCGGTCTGCGACGTGCTGGAGCAGAAGGGCGTGCCCGCGCGCGTGATGACCGCGATGGAGATGCACGAGTTCGCGGAGTATTATACGCACGAGCGCGCGATGAAGCACCTCAAAGGCGGCAAGGTCGTGCTGTTTGCGGGCGGTACGGGGCATCCATTCTTCTCGACCGACACGGGCACGGTGCTGCGCGCGGCGGAAATAGGCGCCGACGTGATTCTGCTCGCCAAGAACATCGACGGCGTTTACAGCGCCGATCCCGCGAAGGACCCGACGGCGGTGAAGTACGACGAGATCGGCTACGGCGAGGTGCTCGCCAAAAAGCTCGGCGTGATGGATCTGACCGCGACGAGCCTTGCGATGGACAACCATATCCCCGTTTACGTTTTCGCTCTCAAGGACCCGAAGAATATCCTGCGCGTACTCGACGGCGAGAACGTCGGCACGTTGGTACACTGAGCGAGGAGGCGGAAGAAACATGGACAACAGACCGAACGGCAGGGAAAAACACATCACCGGTCAGGGAAAAGATATCTATAAACGCGGCGACGGCCTCGGCACGGGTCCGGTCGGCAGCGCCGACGGTCACGCGGGCCGCACGGGGCAGTCGGGCGGCGGACAGCGCGCGAGCGGCGGAAAGAAAAGCCCGCTTATGTACATCATCATGCTCGCTGTGCTGCTGCTCGGCGGAGGCGGCGCGGGACTGAGCGGCCTGCTCGGCGGCACCACGACGAATCAGGGCGGCATTACCCTGCCGCAGACCACGGTCACGCAGCCCGCCTCCGGCGGCTCGTCCTCCGGCGCCGCGAGCCTCGGCGATCTGAGCAGCCTGCTCGGCAGCTACGGCAACGTTTCGACCGAGTGGACGGCGAGCAGCAACGTGGGGAAGCTCAACACGCAGGTGGCCTCGACCGCGCGCGCCAAGCGCACCAAGATCCTCGGAAACGGCAAGGATACCGTGACCATCATGGTGTATCTGTGCGGCACGGACTTAGAGTCCAAGCACGGCATGGCGACCGCCGATCTGCAGGAGATGGCGGCGGCGAAGCTGAGCGACAAGGTCAACATTATCGTGTTTACGGGCGGCTGCACCCAATGGAAGAACAACGTCGTTTCCAGCAGCGTCAACCAGATCTATAAGGTGGAGAACGGCGGACTCAAGTTGCTGGAGAAAAACGCCGGCAATTCCGCGATGACGGAGCCGGCAAACCTCACGAGTTTTATCAAGTATTGCGCGAAGAACTATCCCGCGAACCGCAACGAGTTGATCTTCTGGGACCACGGCGGCGGTTCGCTCAGCGGCTACGGCTATGATGAAAAGAACAAGAATTCCGGCTCGATGAGTCTCGGCGGCATCAATCAGGCGCTTGGCGACGCGGGGGTGACGTTCGACTTCATCGGCTATGACGCCTGCCTGATGGCGACGCTTGAAAACGCGCTGATGCTCACCAAGTACGCCGACTACCTGATCGCGTCCGAGGAGACGGAGCCGGGCGTCGGATGGTACTACACCAATTGGCTCACAAAGCTTTCCGAGAATACCTCCATGCCGACGGTCGAGATCGGCAAGAACATCGTGGACGACTTCGTGAGCGTCTGCGCGCAGAAGTGCAGGGGACAGGACACCACGCTCTCGGTGGTCGACCTTGCGGAGCTGGAGGCGA
>CAMVGI010000189.1 GCA_947166955.1 uncultured Clostridia bacterium
CGCCTCCCGGATTACCTCCGGCGTCAGGTCCAGCGCGATGAGCGCCGCGCGCACGACGAACGCCGCGACCCACGCGAGAACGCATTGCCACACCACGACGCCGACCGCCCACTTCGCGCCCAGCTCGCGCCGGATGGAGGCGATCGCCGCGACGCAGGGCGTGTAGAGCAGCGAGAACACCAGAAGCGCCGCGGCGGAGAGAGTATCCAGCGCGCTGCCGAGCTGTCCGCCGAAGAGCACCTTGAGCGTGGACACCACGCTTTCTTTTGCGAGGAAGCCGCTGATGAGCGAGGTGCAGATGCGCCAGTCGCCCAGTCCCAACGGGCGCATGAGGGGCGCGGCGGCGCCTGCGATGAGCGCGAGGATGCTGCGCTGCGAATCCTCCACGAGATCGAAATGCGGGTCGAAACTCTGCAGGAACCAGACCACGATCGTCGCGATCAGGATGACGGAGAAAGCACGCTGCAAAAAGTCCTTCGCCTTTTCCCACAGAAGCTGCGCGACGTTTTTAAGTCCCGGCAGACGGTAATTCGGCAGCTCCATGACGAACGGCGCAGGCTCGCCGCGGAAGAACGTGTCCTTGTAGAGCCAGGCGGCGAGGATGCCGACAAGAACGCCCAGCACATAAAGCCCCGTCATGATCAACCCGCCCTTGCCGGGGAAGAACGAGGCGACGAAAAACGAGTAGATCGGCAGCTTTGCCGTGCAGCTCATGAACGGCGTGAGCAGGATCGTCATGCGGCGGTCGCGTTCGCTCGGCAGCGTGCGCGTCGACATGACGGCGGGCACCGTGCAGCCGAAGCCGATCAGCAGCGGCACGATGCTCCGCCCCGAAAGGCCGATCTTTCGCAGAAGCTTGTCCATGAAGAACGCGACGCGCGCGATGTACCCGCTGTCCTCCAGAATGGAGAGGAAGAAGAACAGCGTGACGATGATGGGCAGAAAGCTCACCACGCTCCCGACACCCACGAAGACGCCCTTGACGATCAGATCGTGCAGCGCCGCGTTGACGCGTCCGGCGGTCAGCGCGGCGTCGGCGCGCGCGCACAGCGCGTCGATGCCGTTGGCCAGCAGATCCTGAAGCGCCGCGCCGATGACGTTGAACGTCAGAAAGAACACCAGCGCCATGATGCCGACGAACATCGGGATCGCGGTGTACCTGCCCGTAAGCACGCGGTCGAGCCGTTCGCTGCGCGCGCGCTCGCGGCTCTCACGCGGCTTTTTGACCGTGCCGGAGCAGACGCGGCGGATGAAGGCGAAGCGCATGTCCGCGATGGCGGCGCTGCGGTCCAGCCCGCGCTCCGCTTCCATCTGCACGACGATGTGTTCGAGCATCTCCTTTTCGTTCTGGTCGAGTGAAAGCTGCGCGAGAACGAGCGGGTCGCCCTCGACGACCTTGCTCGCCGCGAAGCGCAGCGGAAGCCCCGCCGCAAGCGCGTGGTCCTCAATGAGATGGCAGATCGCGTGCAGGCAGCGGTGCACCGCGCCGCCGCAGTCGTTCTCGTCGCAGAAGTCCTGACGCAGCGGGCGCTCCTGATAGTGCGCGACGTGGACGGCATGGTCGATCAGCTCGTCCACGCCGTAGTTTTTCGCCGCCGAGATCGGCACCACCGGCACGCCCAGCGCCGCCTCCATCGCGTTGACGTCGATGGAGCCGCCGTTTTCCGTGACCTCGTCCATCATGTTCAGCGCCACGACCATCGGCAGGTTCATCTCCAGCAGCTGCATCGTGAGATAGAGGTTGCGCTCGATGTTCGTCGCGTCCACGATGTTGATGATGGCGCGCGGCTTTTCGTCCAGTACAAAGTTGCGCGAGACGATCTCCTCGCTGCTGTAGGGCGACATGGAGTAGATGCCGGGCAAGTCCGTCACCAGCGTGTCGGGATGGTGCTGGATGGGGCCGTCCTTGCGGTCCACGGTCACGCCGGGGAAGTTGCCGACATGCTGGTTGGAGCCGGTCAGGCGGTTAAAAAGCGTCGTTTTGCCGCAGTTCTGGTTGCCAACCAGCGCAAAGGTCAGCGTCGTGCCCTCGGGAAGCGGGTCGCCGCTGCCCTTGGGGTGGTATTTGCCGCCTTCGCCGAGGCCGGGGTGCTCGGCGCTCGGCGCGGGCGCGGACGCCTCCTCGGCGCGGTTGCCAACGGAGACGAGCCTGCACTCGATCTGCGCCGCGTCCGCGAGACGGAGCGTCAGCTCGTAACCGTGGAGGCGGTATTCGACGGGATCGCCCATCGGGGCGAACTTCACCAGCGTGACCTCCGCGTCGGGAATCACGCCCATGTCCAGAAAGTGCTGGCGCAGCGCGCCCTCGCCTCCGACCGCGGTGACGACGCAGGTTTCGCCGGATTTCAGTTGGTCAAGCGTCATGATGACATCCTCTTCCATAACGTTTTTTCTGCTTGATTATAGCACATCGCGCGTGTATTGCAAGCCGAAGGCGCGCCGAAACCCGCTTCTTCCGCCGTTATCCACAGAATAGCGCCCGCTTTTTCGGAGCAAATGTCGATTGACGGCGCGCGGCGTGAGGTGATATAATAACAAAGATGATAAAATGTCGAGTTATATACAAAAGCAAAACTATGAAACAGCATAAAGGAGGCCAACATGAAGGACGTTAAAAGCGCGCTCGCGCGCCCCAAGGCAAACCCTGCCGGCGGTAAGGGGCAGAAGAGCTACAAGCTCTCGGTACGCATTCCGGTCGTGATCATCGCCGCGGTGGCGGCAGTGGTCGCGGTCATGTCCCTGCTTTTCTATCTCATGTCCCATACGGTCGTTTCAAAGCTCCTGAACGAGCAGGTCAAAAACATTTCCAATCAGAACACCGAGACCGTGGTGGGCTACATCAACAGCATGCAGGTCTACTCCGAGGCGCTGCGCGACGACGTGCTGCGCTGCCGCGCGCTGGGACAGGAGACCGCGGAGCCGATGCTGGAGGAGGCGCTGCGCGACGTGGTGAAGTCCGGACGCGTGTTCTCGGCCTACTTTGCCTTTGAACCGAACGCCTTCTTCCCCGATACGCCGGACGGCCTTTCCTATTACGCCTACAAGAGCGGCGGGGACATCGCCATGGACATCCTCCACGACTATAAGGATTACGGCGGCGGCGACTACTACGCCACGACCAAGGCGATCATGAAGACCCACGTCACCGACCCGTACGAGTATCAGCTCACCAACGGGCAGACGGTCTACCTCATCACGCTCAGCAATCCCGTTACGGACGCGTCGGGCAAATTCCTCGGCGTCGCCAACTGCGACATCCTTGCCGATTCCATCGGCGAGCTTTCCTACACGAACGGCTCCTATTCGAACTGCTACAGCGCCGTTGCCTCGACGGGAGACGTCTACATCGCCAACACCGCGTCCGCGGAGGAGGTCGGCAAGGCCATCAACTCCGCGAATTGGACGGCTACGCAGAACAAGCTGCAAACGCAGGATCTGGTCATGGAAAACCGCGACAACCGGATCCTCGGCGGCGTGAAGGCGACGCTGTGCTATCAGCATATAACGCTTCCGAACAGCGACCTAAAATGGACCAGCGTCTTCGGCGTGGCGGACAGCGAGGCGTACGCGGAGATCACCAAGGTCACCGTTTCGGTGGTCATCATCGGTCTGATCGGTATTGCGCTGCTGGCGCTTGTCTGCTTTGTGATCCTGCGCCGCGCGCTCGCGCCGATCGCGCCGCTGATGAAGATCTCGGAAAAGACGAACAACTTTGATTTCTCCGAGGACGGCGAGCGTTACGAGTTCCCGCCGAACGAACTGGGAAGTCTCGCCGACGCTTTCCTCTCGATGTCGGGGCACCTCAAGACGGTCGTGCAGGACGAGAGCTATGTCCTCGGCGCCATGGCGCGGGGCGACTTTACCGCGGAGTCGCGGCATGAGGACGAGTATGTGGGCGGTCTGGTCGAGATCCTCGACTCGATCCACAACATTTCCGCGGCGCTGAGCGATACCATCGCGCAGATCGACACCTCCGCCCAGCAGGTCTCCGCGGGCGCGGGGCATCTGTCCACCGGCTCGCAGTCGCTTTCGCAGGGCGCGGCGGAGCAGGCGGCGGCGGTCGAGGAGCTTTC
>CAMVGI010000190.1 GCA_947166955.1 uncultured Clostridia bacterium
TTACGACGTTTACGGCCACGAGGCGGTCGCGGACCTCGTCGGCAACGCGATGCTCTCCGGAGAGCACGTGGAGGCGTTCATCCCGCACGGAAAGGGCGGCGTTTTCGCCAAAGACGAGCCGGTGCAGCTGACGCAGATGGGCTTCGAGCGCTCGAAGCTTTCCAAGGTCGAACTCAACGGGTGGGAGAAGTTCTGGAACCGCTTCGGCTTCTTCAAGGAGAAGAAGGCGCTCGCGGACGAGTACGCGAGCTTTACCGCGGCGCGCGAGCGCGTCAAGCTCAACAATCTGGCCGTCAAGGCGCAGGTCCTCGCCGATACGGCGAAAGCGATCAGCGGCACCAGCGCTCAAAGCAAAAGGGAATTCTTCGGCGACCAGCCGCTTCCCAAGAACATCGAGCTGCATCGCAAATACAATGCCGAACGCAGCGCGATGGTATCGTTCGCGGCGATGAAGCTGATCATCGACGGATATCCCATCGAGAAGGTCTTCGATCCCGCGGCGCTGCAGGCGGAAAAGCTGGCGGCGGGCAACGCGGTGTTGAAGATGTTCCGCGATACGGACGACATTCAGGCGGAGGCAAAATTCTTCCGGGACGCCGCGACAGCATTCCCCGCGGCGCTCAACAAGTTCGTGGCGGATCACCCGATGCCGGACGGCGACGTGCTGGCGTTCACAAGGCCTGAATTTATCCCGCTGCGCCGGGCGTGCGCCGCTGCGTTCGACTTGTCACAGGAAGTATTGCGCGCCCGGAGCGCGTTCGCGCCGCAGGACTACGACCGGATCGTGGATGATCTGAGCCTCACCGCGCATTTGGGCGATTCCGTGGATAAAATGGTCATCAAACGTCAAGAACTCATCACAGGAAAGTTCGGAAACAGAGCGGCGGACGCCATCTGCGATTATCTAAGTTCGGCGGCATATCTCATGGGCGTACAGCAGGCGGTAAAGACGGCGGGCAAAGGAACGCCGTTTACGCAGGCGCTGCCGAGGGCTACTGAGATGTGGCTCGACGCGGCGGCGTCGATAGCGGTCGGCGATGCCTCCTCTGACCTTGGGGACCTGTATGAAGCGGTGCCCGCCGCGCGCGACATGATCCGCCACGCCGCGTTGACGGACGATTTGATGCGCGACAGCACCTTCAAGATCAACGTGGCGCAGGGCGAAATGGAAGTGACGCCGCCCGACCAGCTGCTCGAAATGCTGCCAATGCTGCAGGAGGAGCCGGAGGCGTCCAAGGCACCGGAGACGCCGAAAGCGCCGAAGCCGAAGACCGCCGACAAGGCGAAGCCGCCGGTGCTCTAAAACGAAAAAGAACAAACGGATCGACGCTTGAAAGGAGCTTATCATGGGAAGAGACCGGAAAGCGTATGAACCCTACCGTCCCGCGCTGACGGAGGCGGAGATCCGAGAACTGCAGTGGGCAGTCGAAGGACCGAGACAGCGCGAGGTTTTCAAGAGGATCGCCAGGGAAGCCGCGGCGAAACAGCTGGAGGGCGCGGTCAACGAATGGGCGAACGGCAGGAGGACGCGCGAGGGCGCGCTGCCGGAGGACGAGGAGATCTGCCAGCGCTTTCCGGAGGTCGATCCGCGCGGGAAATACAGCGAGATCGACATGAAGTTCGCCCGCCGCCGCCAGGAGATCCTCACCGTGCTGCAAACGCGCGACGAGGGCGTTGTTGGCAGCTTCCGTTCGGGCATATTTGCCTATCCGGCTTTCACAGAGCTGGAGGAGCGCGTGGAGCAGCTCGCGCGCGAGCAGCGCATCCTGACGCGCGCGGCAAAGCTCTGCCACGACGACAAGGCGGCGGAGGAACTGCTCGTCGAGGCACAGTCGTACTTCTCCAAGCCGGATGTGCTGGATCTGGAGCGCGCCTACACGGGCATGGAGTACCTGCTCGGCATACGCACGGGCGAGCCGCCGAAGGACGTGGCGCAGTTCTTCCGCGAGCAGATGAGATTAACGATCGACGCCAGCCACATCCGTGCGAACAGCGTGGCGGGAAGCCCCGCCCAGCCGATCGAGGTGCGGATGTCCAACCTTGAGACGCGAATGGTGCAGTACCAGTTCGCCCAGCCCGAAAACTGGGGCAAGCCGCCGCAGGAGTTCGCCCAGCTCAGACCCCCTCAGGCGGACGCGATCCTTGAGCTTTCCAGCGAGCACGTGGCAGGAAATGTGCTGGACGCGCTCTACCGGAACGCGCCGGACTATATTCCGCGCACGCAGTGCATTTTGATCAACGGCAAGTCGATCGAAGAGATACTTCGGGAGAGCAAAAGCTTAAGCGAAGACTATGTTGTCTCCTCTCGGAACGTCCAGGAGGGCAGAGAGCAAGCCAACAAACTGATCGCCGCGGCGTTGACGAAGGGCGACACCGTGGAGGCGTTCGTTCCCGACCCGAGCGGCAGGCTGCCGAGCGAGCCGCTCCGTCTGGAGCAGAAGGGCTTCGAGATCGCGCACGTTTCGCCCGTCACGCTCAACGCGTGGGAGCGGTTTTGGCACAGATTTGCCGGCCTCTATCCGGAGAAGGCGGCGCGGGCGGAGGAATATCAGAAGTACGCCGAGGCGCACGAGCGCGTGCGCCACACCGTCACCGCGTTCAACAGGGACAAGACCATGGGAAAGGTCAGCGCGTGGTCGCCTAATACGAAGGAGGCATACTTTGACCAGCGCGCGCTGCCGGATGTCTCCTGGCGCCACAAGCCGATCGAAGGCGGGTACATCCCCTTCGGGATGCCGGACGCCGACTGGGTCTCCCTTGCGGGACTTTACCTCTTTGCCAAAGGAGAACGGCTGGAGACTATCGTCGATCCGGTAAAGTCCGGGTTATTGAGGAAACGGGCGGGCGATGCGGTCATCGAGATGTTCACGGGGAAGGACGCGACGGAAGAGGACATGAAGCGGCTTTTCGTCGATGGCACGAAGGCGCTCAAAAGCGAGATGGCGCGCTACGCGAAGGAGCACGGGATCGATCCCGGAAAGCTCAGGACCGGCAGCGCGGAGGACCTTCTTCCGCTCCAGCTCGCGGGGCAGTACGCCTATTTTGCGGGGCACGTCGCAGAGGCGATGACCATAGTCTATGCGGATATGGACCTCGAAGAGGTCGATTACGCGGCGGATCCGTGCTTCCGGGACGATCCCGCGCCCGCCAAGAAAGCGGCGGGCGAGCTTGAGAGTGCGTCCATGACGATCAGCGCCATTGAGCAGATACAAAGCGCCAAGGACGCGCTGACCTATTCGGAACTTGACGCGGACGCGCTGAAGGGGTGCCTGTCGAGCTATCTGGCGGGCACGGAGGCGCTCAAGGCGATCAAGGCGGGCACGACGCCCAACATCGAATATGCGATCCTCCAATGCGACGCCATCGGCGAGATAGCGGAAGGCGCCGCGCAGTCGCCGGAGGCGTACGCCCAGCTTCGCGACGCGGTCATGAGCGGCAAGCTGGCGGCGGGCACGCACATCACGACGGTACCGCCGCAGAACAGCTTTGACCAGCCGAAGCCGCAGATGTCCATCGACACGGGCTCGCTGCCGTTCATGCAGAAGGCGCCGCAGAAGACAGCGAACGCGCCGCAGGCGCCGGTCATGATGTGATAATTGGCATATTGCCTTAAGACGTTCGGAGGGAACTGCCATGGGAAGAGAGCGCAAGGATTATGAAAAATACCGCCCTGCTCTGACGCCGGAGCAGCAGGGGCAGCTTGCCGCCGCGAAGAGCGACAAGGAAAAGCGCGAGCTTTACATGGAGTTCGCCAAGAAAGAGGCGCAGAGTCAGTTGGAGTCGGGCGGCCCGTACAGCGCGATCAACGTTACCGGTTTCCGCAAGGACGCGCTGCCGGAGGACGAAACGCTCTACGAACGTTATCCGGACGTCGATCCGCACGGACATTACAGCGAGCTGGATATGGCCTTTACCCGCCGCAGGCAGGCGATCGACGCCGTGCTGAATCCGCATACCTCGGCGTGGCACGCCGTGCAGGACATCTTCGGCAGTATCCCCGTCGATTCGATGATGGAGGGAGTGGACAACCTCGCGCGCAACCAGCGCATCTATACGCGCGCGGAGAAGC
>CAMVGI010000191.1 GCA_947166955.1 uncultured Clostridia bacterium
CGTAGTCCGCAAACCGCTCCACATAGGCGCGGCAGCCTTCGTCCTCGCCGGAGAGCACGCGATACGCCGCCACGGCGTCCATCAGCTCGCGCTGGTTGGGGTTTACGATCGGCAGCGTCAGCCCCGCGTACAGGGCCTCCAGCAGAAACGCCTGCGTCACGAGCGGGCGGTTCGGCAGGCCGAAGGAGATGTTGGAAACGCCGAGCACCGTTTGAAGCCCCAGTTTTTCGCGCACCATGCGCACGGCGCGGAGCGTCTCGCGCGCCTGCTCCTGCTGCGCCGAAACGGTCAGCGTCAGGCAGTCGATCCACACGTCCTCGCGGGAAATGCCGAGCGCGAGCGCCGCGGAGAGAATGCGCTCTGCGATGGCAAAACGCCCTTCCGCCGTCTGCGGGATGCCGCTCTTATCGAGCGTCAGCCCCACGACCGACGCGCCGAATTTTTTCACGAGCGGCAGAATGCGCGTCAGGCTCTCTTCGTCGCCGTTCACGCTGTTGACCGCCGCTTTTCCGTTATAGACCCGCAGCGCCGCCTCGATGGCGGCGGGATTGGACGAGTCGATCTGCAGCGGGAGCGACACCGCGCCCTGCAAGCGCTTCACGACGCGCGGGAGCATCGAGACCTCGTCCACGCCGGGATAGCCCACGTTGACGTCGAGAATGTCCGCGCCCGCGTCCTCCTGCGCCACGGCGACACTCTCGATAAAATCGAGGTCGCCTTCCAGCAGCGCCTGCTGGAACCGCTTCTTGCCCGTGGGATTGATGCGCTCGCCGATGACGCGCACGCCGGAAAGGCGCAGCGGACGCACCGGCGTACAGAGAAAGCCCCCGCCGCGCATCGCGCGCTTTGCGGGCGTCTTCCCCTTGAGCGCCTTTGCGACGGCGCGCACATAGTCCGGCGAGGTGCCGCAGCAGCCGCCGAAGATGCTCACGCCCGCGTCCAGCAGCGGCGTAAGCGCCGCGACAAACGCGTCGGGGTCCATGTCGTAATGCCCGTCGATGGGGTCGGGCAGACCCGCGTTGGGCTTCGCGATCACGGGCAGATGCGTGTTTTCGCACAGCTCGCGCAGCAAGGGCGCGAGCTTGTCCGGCCCCATCGAGCAGTTGAGCCCGATCGCGTCCGCGCCGAGGCCCGTGAGCGTGTGCGCCATGGATGCGACGGTGCAGCCCGTAAACGTGCGCCCACTCTCCTCAAAGGACATGGTAACAAACACGGGAAGTCCCGTCGTCTCCTTGATCGCGAGCAGCGCGGCGCGCGCTTCCGCGAGGTCGGTCATCGTCTCGACCACCGCCACGTCGGCCCCCGCCGCCGCGCCTGCGCGCGCCACCGCCGCAAAAAGCTCATATGCGCGCTCGAAGGGCAGCGTACCCATCGGCTCCAGCAGTTCGCCGAGCGGCCCGACGTCGAGCGCGACCTTGACGTTCGTGCCCGCGGCCGCCTCACGCGCGAGCGCGACCGCGGCGGAGACGACCTCCGCGACGCTCCTGCCCGTGCGCGTGAGCTTATGCGCGTTCGCGCCGAAGGTGTTCGTGTAGATCACGTCGCTTCCGGCGGCGATGTAGTCGCGGTAGACTTCCTTGAGAAGCTCCGGCCGTTCCAGATTCAGCAGCTCCGGCACGCCGCCGGGCGGAAGCCCGCGGCTCTGGAGCACGGTGCCCATCGCGCCGTCGAGGATGACGACGCGGCTCAGGTCCAAAGGCTCAGACGGCACAATTCGTCCCTCCTCCGCGCAGTTCGCAGGTCTTGTTCATCGAACAGTAGGCGCATCCGCGCACGCGCGCGGGCTGCGGGACGTCCGACACGCCGATGACGGCGGTGACGGACTTGGCGGGCGTCATCAGGCAGCTCTCGCCCACATGGATGCCGAGGTGCTTTTCCGCGTTCAGCGCGGCAAGCACCGACGGCTGGAGCGAAAGCGGCAAATCGCCGTAGCCGGGGCTGAAGCGGTCGGTGAGAAAACGATTCGGAAAACGCGACGCGATCTCGCGCTCCGCCTCGTCGCAGCCGCTCTCGACCCACGAGCTGCCACAGGCGTCGAGAATGACCGCCGAACTCATGTCGCGCTTTTCGAGCGCGCGCACGCGCTGTTCAAACTCCATGCCGAGCGTGCAGGCGAGCAGCAGCGCCGTATCGCAGGTGCGCAGCATCTTGTCGGCGAGGCCGCCCGTCAGCACGACCCCGCTTCCGCAAAGGCTCACGCCCTCCGGCGTGCGCTCGACGGGAAACGCGCGGTAAAGGTACTTCGGGCGCAGGCTTTGCGCCAGCTCGTTTGCGATCTGCTCCACCTGCGTGCGCAGCTCGTCCGGCGTTTCGCCGCGGATGCGGAGATAGCGCAGGATCTCTTCGATGTTCGGCTGCATGTCCGGTCTCCTTTTTAAAGCGAATATGCCTCCATAAAGCGCAGGAGCATCGTCAGCGCCTGCGCGCGCGTCGCGGTGGCGGCGGGATTGAGGCGTCCCAGGTCGTCGCCGCCGAGAATGCGCTTCGCGCACGCCCACTGCATCGCGCTCTGCGCCCACGGCGCGGCGTCCGCGGCGTCGGAAAACGCGTTGAACGCGTCCGCGGACGCGGAAACGTCAAAACTCTGCGCTTTCGCGTAGCGGTAGAGCATCGCGGCAAGCTCCTGGCGGCTGATGCTGCGTTTCGGCGCAAAGCCGTCGCCGTCGCCGCCCGTCACGCCGAAATCCGCCGCCCAACGCACGGAGGGAGCGAACCATTCCCCCTCCGGCACGTCGGCAAACGTCGCGTCGCCGTTGATGACGACCGCGCCGTCCGTGAGCCGGTGGACGCGCGAGAGCATGGTGACGAACATGGCGCGGTTCATCGTCGCGTCGGGGCTGAAATAGCCGTCGCCCGTGCCGTCGGCAATACCGTTGCGCACCGCCGAACGGACGGCCTCCGCGTACCACGCGCCGGAAAGCACGTCTTTGAAACTCTTTTCCGTGAGCGGGAGCGTGAGAAACGCGTTTCCGATAACGTCGGCGGCCAAAAGCGTATCGTCCCGCACCAGCATGGCGCGCGGCTCGACGGGAAGCGTGCCGTCCCGCGCCGAACGCGCAAGCGTGTAGACGCGGCCGTCACGAATGGCGCGCACGGCGCTGCTGCCGGTGTCGGCGACGTAGATCGTCCCGTCCGCGCCGACGGCGACGCCCTGCGGATGGTCGAACTTCGCCGCGGCGACGGGTGCGTCGACATATCCACCGTAATATTCGCCCGCGTCCTCCGCCGCCGTCGAAAGTCCGTAAGCCGTCTCCATGCCGCCCTCCGGCGAGACGCGCAGGATGCGGCAGCGTCCCGTCTCGGCGACGTAGAGCGCTTTGTCGTGCCAGCAAAGGCCCGTGGGCGCCGCGAGGTCCTTCACGAGCGTCGTGACCTTGCCGTCCGTGCCGATGCGGCGGATAGCGCCGTTGCCCGTGTCGGCAACGTAGAGCGAACCGTCCGTGCCCACGGCGAGACCCGTGGGACGGTCAAAGGACGCCTCCTGCGCCTTGCCGTCCGCGCTGCCGGCCTTGCCGACGCCCGCGATGGTCTGCACCTTGCCGTTTGCGATGTAGCGCACGACGTTCGCGAGCGCGTCGCTCACGGCATAGCCCTTGCCGTAGGCGACGATCGCCCACGGCTCCATAAAGTACGACTGTCCCGCCGCGCCGTCGCGATACGCGCCGGTCGGCTCTCCGGTAAGGTCCGGCGTGCCGACGACGCCAGCGAGGATCGTCGCTTTTCCGTTCTCGATGCGCCAGACGACCTTGTTATAGACGTCCGTCGCCACCAGCGCGCCGCCGTCCTCGCACACGCCGGAAAGTTTCGCGCGCGCGAAGGTCTCCGCGTCGTCCGCCGCCGCGGCGGGGAGCGTCAGCACGAGGCACAGCGCAAGAAACAGCGCGCTCACACGTTTTTTCATTTTCTCCATCCCTCTTCTTTACTCTATTTACTCTAATTCGTCCAGCGTGAGGACCTCGAAGCCCTCCGCCTTGCCCTTGAGCTTGATCGCCCCGCCGAGCGAGGTGGTCTTCGCGCGCGTGCCGAGCGCGTCCGCCACCGCGCGGGAGCTGTAAACCGTGCCG
>CAMVGI010000192.1 GCA_947166955.1 uncultured Clostridia bacterium
CGAGGTCAACGCCGAGACCGACTTCGTCGGCAAGAACGAGAAGTTCCAGGAATTTGTCAAGGGCGTCGCGGCGACCGTGGCGAAGGAGAACCCCGCCGATCTTGACGCGCTGTTCGCGCTCAAGTTCAACGGCGGCGAGCGCACCGTGCTTGAGCAGCAGAACGAGATGGTCCTCGTCATCGGCGAGAACATCAAGGTCCGCCGTTTCCAGCGCTTCGCGGAGAACACCTCTGTCGCCTATATCCACGCCGGCGGCAAGATCGGCGTCATCGTCAACCTCAAGGTCGAGGGCGGCATGGACGCCACCGAGATCGGCAAGGACGTTGCGATGCAGATCGCGGCGCTCAACCCGCGTTTCTGGGACAAGAGTCAGGTCACGGACGCCGTCATCGAGGAAGAGAAGAAGATCATGCTCGCCCAGATGGACAACGACCCCAAGATGGCCTCCAAGCCCCAGCAGGTCAAGGAGAACATCGTCAAGGGCAAGCTCAACAAGTTCTACTCCGAGAACTGCCTGCTCCAGCAGGCGTTCGTCAAGGACGGCGACGTTACGGTCGAGCAGTATATGGAGAAGGCCGCCAAGGCGCTCGGCGGCAAGGTCACGTTTGTCGACGCCGTTCGCTTCGAGAAGGGCGAGGGCATCGAGAAGAAGCAGGAGAACGTCGCGGAGGAGATCGCTACGCTCGCCGGTCTCAAGAAGTAATCAGATCGCACGGAGGGCTGCGGCACATGCCGCGGCCCTCTTTTTGCGTTTTTTGCAGGAAAAATGAAGGGAAAAATGCAAAATCGGCTTGTAAATGGAAAGAATGGATGATATACTAACTTAGTTAGAGTATGCCTATGCGCGAAATCTTGCATATTCTCACGGGAGAAACTGCGTTGGACGCTTTTGAGAACTTCTTTTCCGCGCTCGATACCACGGCGATGTTCAGCGCGGCGCTGCGGCTCGTCGCGGTGCTGCTCTGCCTGACGGTACACGAGACCTGCCACGGCCTGGCCGCCTATGCGATCCGACGGCAAAGAGCGAACACTGGCTGAGTCTCAACCCGCTGCACCACATTGACTGGTTCGGCCTCGCGGCGATGCTGACGCTCGGTTTCGGCTGGGCGAAGCCCGTGCCGGTGGATATGCGCTATTTTAAGCATCCAAAACGCGGCATGGCGTTGACCGCGCTCGCGGGACCGGCGTCGAACCTGCTGTTAGCGTTCCTCTCGCTGCTCGGATGCAAGGCGGTGTTGGACTACTCGCCGGATACGGCCGCGTGGGGCTGGGCGTTCGCCTTTTTGAAGATGCTCGCCTCGCTCAACGTGGGCCTCGGCGTCTTCAACCTCATTCCGATCTCGCCGCTGGACGGCTCGAAGGTGCTCTTTTCGCTCCTGCCGGACGCGGCGTACGCAAAGCTCATGTACTATGAGCGCTACGGCTTTATTGTGCTCTACGCGCTCGTCTTTTTCGGCGCGTTGGACGGATTCCTCGGGAAAGCCGTCTCCGCCGTGTTTTCCGCGATGGTGAATCTGATCTTTTATTAAGGACTGCGTATGGACAACCCCATTTTCAAGCTTGAAAGCGTGGTACAGGAACGGAACGAGGAGACGCTTCAGGACTTTGAAGGCCCGCTCGACCTGATCCTGTTCCTGCTCTCGAAGAACAAAATCGAAATACAAAACATCCCCATCGCGCTGATCCTTGACCAATATCAGGCGTATCTGGAGCAGCGCAAGAGCCTCGATCTGGAGATTGCGAGCGAATTCATCACGATGGCGGCGCATTTGATGTTCATTAAGTCGCGCATGCTCATTTCGCTTGAGGACGAAGAGGCGCAGAGCGAGATGGACGAACTGATCCACGCCCTGCAGGAGCGCCAGCAGAAGGACACCTACCTCCGCGTCAAGATGATGACGGAAACGATGGCGGCGATGAGCGAGTTTGGCCGCAACACGATGACGCGCAACCCCGAACCCGTGGAGCGCGGCGCGATCTACGAGTACGACCACGAGCCGGAGGACCTGATCGTCGCGATGGAGGCGGTCTCCGACCGCGCGGAGCGTCTGGCACCGCCGGATCGCGCGGCGTTCAGCGAGATCGTGCGCCGCGAGCCGTATTCCGTGCAGGACAAGGCGAACGAGATCATCGGGCGGCTTAAAAACTTCGGCATCACGCGCTTTTTGCTGCTGTTCCGCGGCAGCCGTTCGCGCAGCGCGATTGTTGCGACGTTCATCGCGGTGCTGGAGCTGTGCCGCGAAAAGGTCATCCGGCTCGCAGGCTCGGACATCGACTGTACGGTGGATTATGAAAAGGATGCGCCGGAAACGCTGGCGCTGTAAGGAGAGAACGCATTGGCTGCTATGGATTTACATGAGCTTGAGGCGGCGATCGAGGGCATCCTCTTCGCCTCGGGCGAGCCGATCGGCATCGACCGCATCTGCGTTGCGCTGGAACTGGACAAGGAGACGGCGGAGCAGATATTGCAAAAACTGGAGGATCACTACGCCTATGAGCGGCGCGGTATCCGCCTTGTGCGCATGAACGACGACTATCAGCTTTGTTCCGCGCCGGATTATGCCGACGTGATCCGCAAGGCGTTCGAGATCCGCAAGAGCGCGAAGCTTAGCCAGCCCGCGCTGGAGGTGCTGACCATCATCGCCTACTATCAGCCGACCACGCGCGCCTACGTCGATCAGGTGCGCGGCGTGGACAGCTCGTACACGATGGGGCTATTGCAGGAACGCGGGCTGATTGAGGAGTGCGGGCGCTTGCAGGTGCCGGGGCGCCCGCGGCAGTACCGCACGACGAAGGAATTCCTGCGCGTGTTCCACCTGCGCACGCTCGACGATCTGCCGGAGATGCCCGGACTTGAGCCGGAGGGGCAGCTTCGTATCGGCGGCGAAGGGCTGTTCGACACGCTGCCGGAGGATGCGCCCGACGCGTCCGAGTAAGCAAGTTTTTCGGAAGGGAGGATGGCCTGATGACGGCGCTCAAGGTAATCGGCATTATCCTGCTGGTTTTTCTCCTGATCGGTTTTCTGCGCGTCGGCGCGATCGTGTTTTTTGAGGACGAACTGTGCGTCAAGCTGCGCGTGGGGGCTATCCGCCTGACGATCTTCCCGAAACGGGAAAAGAAGGGAAAACCGAAGAAACCAAAGGAAGAGAAACCAAAAGAGGAGCCGAAGGAGGAAAAGCCTAAGAAGAAGCGTTCCATCCCGAAGCCCACGATCGACGATTTGCTTGACCTCGCGGAGACAGCGCTCTCGGCGCTCGGCGCAACGGTGCGGCGCGCCTGCAAGCGCACGCGCATCGACCCGCTGGAGCTGACGGTCGTGCTCGGCGGGGACGATCCCGCGGCGATCGCGATGATATACGGCGCGGCAAGCGCCGCGATGTTTGCGGAGATGCCGAAGGTGGAGGAGAAGTTCTGTGTTCCGGACCCGTCGCTGCACCTTCGCATGGATCTCGCCGCGGAGGGAACGAGCGCGAAGGGGCGCGTGGGCGTGTCGCTTCGCGTCTGCGACCTCTTTGCCATAGCGTTTACCCTGATCGTACCGATGGCAAAGTGGTTCCTGCGCTTCAAGAAGGCGCATAGGAACGACCAGCCGTCGCATAAGGGGCCGGACGCCGAGCCGGAGCATAAAGCTGAGAACGATACGGAAGATAAGATTGCATAGAAAGGACAGATACTATGGAAAACGTTGAGAAAAAGTCGCAGCTGAGCGAGCTCATGGAGACCACGATGGGCAAGATCCGCGAGATGGTCGACTCCAACTCCATTATCGGCGAGCCGATCACGACGCCGGACGGCGTGACCGTTATTCCCGTCTCGCGCGTCACCTTCGGCTTCGGCACGGGCGGCAGCGACTACGGCAAGACCGTTGATAAGTTCGGCGGCGGTGGCGGCGCCGGCGTGAGGATCGATCCGGTGTCCTTCCTGATCATTAAGGACGGCGTGACGCGCGTGGTTCCCGTCGCTCTGCCCGCCATCGGGCCGGTGGACCGCATCCTCGACATGATGCCCGAGGTCGTGGAGCGCGTCGAGGGCTTTGTCGCGAAGAAAAAAGAA